>JBLHJZ010000021.1:0-16931 GCA_047619515.1 Saprospiraceae bacterium
TTAGGGGAGTACCCTGAAAAGACGACCAATAGTCATGATTTTGGAGTTCAATTAATCGTAGGGTTTCAATTTGCTCTAAAACCGAGATTGATTATCAGTTCGGAATCGGGCTATCGGCTAAGGGGACAGTTAGCCAAATCTAATTACAGTTTTATAAATGAAAATAATGATCGGTCGGAAAAATCATGGATAGGGTCTGGCTTTTTTATTCCTTCGAGTGGAATATTTCTTTCGTTTTTATTTTAAAAAATTTCGCCTAGGTCAAACCACGCAGGTTTTCGAAACCTGCGTGGTTTATCTCAACTTTAATTCAACAACTCATAAATCCCTGCGATCCCCTGGCCTCCACCAACACAAGCGGTCACCATTCCATATTTCTGATTCCTTCTACGCATTTCATTGAATAGCTGAGTCGACAATTTCGCACCAGTACAACCCAGTGGATGACCTAATGCGATAGCACCTCCGTTGACATTGACTATCTCCGGATCCACACCCAGCGTTTTGATAACTGCCAATGCCTGTGTTGCAAAAGCCTCATTCAATTCCACCTGATCGATGTCTCCTAATTTCAAGCCAGCCTGCGCCAATGCTTTAGGAACAGCAGCACAAGGGCCGATACCCATATAAAGCGGATCAACTCCAGCTACCGAACAGGAAACCATCCTGGCGATAGGGGTGAGATTCAATTGCTTCACCAGGCGCTCACTCATCACAAGTACGAAAGCCGCACCATCAGAAGTTTGCGATGAATTTCCGGCAGTGACTACACCACCCATTTTAAATGCAGGCCGTAATCTCGCCAATCCCTCCATCGACGTTCCGCGTCTTACACCCTCGTCAACTGCAACGGTATGTTCTGCTTCTTGTCGTTTATTATCTTTTACAAAAACATCTTTTACCGTAACTGGAACGATCTCATCGTTGAATTTTCCACCGTCAATCGCAGCAGCAGCTTTTTCATGCGACTTTACCGCAAATTCATCGGCCTGCTCTCTGCTTACCTCATATTTTTTAGCTACCGCTTCCGCTGTTGCTCCCATACTGGCAATATAGTTTGGCGTTGAATTCGCCACCATATAACTCGGGGCTAATTTATAACCCGTCATCGGGATCATACTCATATTCTCGGTTCCCCCGGCGATATAACATTCTCCCATCCCTGCTTTGATTTTCGCCACAGCGATGGAGATAGACTCTAAACCACTCGCACAATACCGATTGACGGTCATACCCGGAACTTCTATTCCCAAGGCTCTCATAGAAATCATTCTACCGATTTGTAAACCTTGTTCGCCCTCGGGATTGGCACAGCCTACGATCATGTCATCCACTAATTTTGGATCAAAATTCGGAACCTGAGCGGCGAGGTGTTTTACAATCTCCACGGCAAGGTCATCCGAACGGAAGTTTTTAAATCCGCCACGGCCTGCTTTCCCTACTGCGCTTCGATATGCTTTTACTATATATGCGTCCATTTTTGTTGAATTTTATATTGAATGTTTTATTTAATTACTTTAAAAATCTGATGATTGAGTTTTAAGGTGATCGACCTTCGGTCTTGTGATAAAGCCTTCGGCTTTTGTGATCGATGCTTCGCATCTTGTGAGGTCGCAGGTTCGCAGCGTCCTCACAAGGCCGAAGGCCGATCACCAGACCGCAGGTCAATCACAAGCGAAGCGATCACCCTGCGAAATTTTAATTTCGCAGCGGCTTATTCGTCTGCAACATATGCTGAATACGCTCCATAGTCTTTTGCTCTCCGGCAAGACTCAAGAACGCTTCTCTTTCGATATCCAGCAAGTATTGTTCTGAAACTTTCTGTCCGGCACTCAGGTCACCGCCGCAAAGTACATAAGCTACTTTTTTGGCGATCTTGATGTCATGTTCTGAAGCGTAACGGCCGAGTTGCAATTCATTCGCAGCGAGATAGCAGGCCGCTAAACCCGTTTGACCAAGTACGTAAATATCTTCCCGGATAATCGGTTGGGTGTAGTTGTCAGTCAGTTCGAGTACTTTCTTTTTAGCTTCACCAATATTACGTTGTCCATTCACCACTACGCTGTCTTTTTCTGGAAGAAGGTAATCATATTTGTAAGCTTCCCATGCCGAGGTGGCAACGCTAGCCATTGCAATTGCTTTGAATTTGTCGAGTAGGGTAGGAATCATCACATCCCCTTCGAAAAATTTATCAGAAGCCCTCAACGCAAACTCTTTAGTACCACCACCACCGGGAATCAAACCAACGCCGACTTCTACCAAACCGATATAAGACTCTGCTGCACAAACGGCCGCATCACAGTGCATGATCGTTTCGCATCCTCCACCGAAGACATAGCCCTGTGTGGCTGCCACGACCGGAATACTTGAATACCTGCAACGCATAGTCGTTTGCTGGAACAAATTGACGGCCATATTCATTTCATCAAAATCACCCTGGAAAGCTAACATACCGATCATCATGAGGTTAGCCCCTACCGTGAAGTTGGTCGCATTATTTCCAATCACCAGACCTTTCCAGCCTTCCTCTTCAGCAATCCGGATGGATTCGTTGATCCCTAAGAGGATACCTTCGCCCATCGCATTCATCTTGCTGGTGAATTCGAGGCAAAGGACACCGTCTCCTATATCATGTAGTACAACTTCACTATTTTTAAAGACCGGCGCTTTTTCTCTTAGATTGTCTAGAATAATAAATTGCTCAGCACCAGGAATAGGTAAATAGGATTTACTTACTTTATCATAATACTTTTTGACACCCTTCTCTACTTTATAAAAAGTGTGTCCGGCAGCAGCCATTTCTTTTACCCAGTCTGCTACTTTCTCACCGTGCTTTTCAGCGATATCAATTCCTGCCTGCACACCTACCGTATCCCAGTATTGGAATGGCCCGGTCTCCCAGGCAAAACCTGCTCTTACCGCATCGTCGATTGCGAATAAATTATCAGAGATTTCAGGAATACGGTTGGAGACATAAGCGAAAAGTCCGGCAAGTGATCTGCGGAATAGTTCACCAGCTTTATCTTCTGCTTTGAAAACAAATTGGATTCGTTTTGATAAATTATCTATTCCTTTGGCCTCTTTCAGACTCGGGATATTTGGTCGTTGAGAGGGAGCATATTCTAAAGTTTCCAGGTTAAGTGCCAGGATAACAGGACGTCCTTTATCATCTTTCTCTGCAGTTTTTTCATAAAACCCCTTTTTGGATTTATTGCCAAACCATTTATTTTCAATAAGGAAGTCGAGGTATTTCGGAATTTCAAAAGCTGCCGCTTGTTCGTCATCTGGACAATTTTCACGAATACCCTGGATTACTTTTACAGAAGTATCATGTCCGACCAAATCTCCCAGTCGGAAAGTACCTGTCTTTGGTCTTCCAATTGCAGGGCCGGTTACCGCATCCACTTCTTCGACCGACATGCCTAATTCCGATGTCAATTGAAAAATCTTAGCCATGGCATAAACACCTACCCGATTGGCAATAAATGCGGGTGTATCTTTGCAAAGTACGGTTTGCTTTCCCAGATACAAATCCCCGTAATGCATCAGAAAGTCAGTTACTTCCTGATCTGTGGTCGGCGTTGGAATGATTTCCAATAAGCGCATATAGCGAGGCGGATTGAAAAAGTGGGTACCGGCGAAATGTTTTTTAAATTCATCGCTTCTACCTTCCATCATCATATGGATAGGAATCCCTGAAGTATTGGAAGTGACCAATGATCCCTTCTTTCGGAATTTATCTACTTTTTCAAAGACTTGTTTTTTGATATCGAGTCTTTCGATGACTACTTCAATCACCCAATCACAATCTGCAATCTTTTCAAAATCGTCATCGAAGTTCCCGGTTTTGATTCTATCCGCAAACTTCTTATCGTAAAGTGGGGCGAACTTGGATTTGATCGCAGCGGTTAAGGCGCTATTGACAATTCGATTTCGAGCTTCTTTTACACTTTTTTCTTCTTCCTTTAAATCAAAAGGAACAATATCAAGCAAGAGGACTTCTACGCCGATATTGGCAAAGTGGCAGGCGATTCCTGATCCCATCAGACCAGATCCGAGCACTGCGATTTTTTTGATTTTCCGGTTTTGGGCTTTGGTTATTTCACCGGCATGATTGGTTTTTTTTGAAACTAAGGTTTGATCCATTGTTATATACTTTTATAATGAAATACTTTTTATTTAAAAATGTTTAAGGAAACGCTCTAATTTAGCGAATATTCGCTGTTTAAACAAATGTACGAAATAAATAATAGCAGTGAAACATAGTTTTAATATACCAGGTTAATAATTTCATACTTATATCAATCTGATTTGTTACATTAGGGTTCTTTTAAAAGCTAGCTTTGACAGTAAAATTTGCGTACTTAGCAGTCAATTGATTTTAGCCGCTCATGTATTCTAACACATTACTTCTCAATGTCATAAATAATTAGTAAAAAATTTTAATTTTGAGCTGGCAAATGATAATTTGGAGCTTTTAAAATCGTTCTTAACCATTATTCATCAAAACAAGCAAAACTAAAAAACGGAATCATGTTAGATAACTTCATTTTTCTTTTTCAAAAAGCAGATATTTCCACCGAAAAGAGCCAGAGTCTTTTTGACATTATTTATGGCGACGGTGGGATAGGTGCTTTTATTGGATTTACGGTAATTGGTATTCTTTTTATTTTAGCAATTCTTGCTATATATATCTTTGTAGAAAGGCTGTTGACTATAAAAAAAGCAGCAAGTATAGATGAGAGTTTTATGAATAATATCCGTGCAAATGTGGCTGCGGGTAATATTGCCGGGGCGAAAGCACTTTGCCAGAACACAGATTCACCAGTTGCCCGGATGGTGGAAAAAGGAATCATGCGTATCGGTAAACCGCTTCGGGATATAGATACCGCTATTGAAAATGTGGGAAACCTGGAGGTCTTTAAACTAGAAAAGAACCTGTCAAGGCTGGCAAGTATTGCTGGTGCTGCACCGATGCTTGGTTTCTTTGGTACGGTAACCGGGATGATTTTGGCTTTTTATAAAATGTCAGAGGCGGGTACGGTAGGGCCGAAAGAATTAGCAGGAGGTATTTATGTAGCCCTGATCACTACTGCAATTGGATTGGCGATTGGTATTTTTGCGTTTATTGGTTACAACCTCTTGGTGGCTAATGTTGAAAAGGTCATCTTTAAAATGGAACGTACGACTATGGAATTTATGGATTTATTGCAGGAACCAGCAGCGTAACCAGAGGTGAGGAGTGAGAGGTGAGGAGTTTAGCTATCAGCGCCCTCACCCCTCACCCCTCACTTCTCACCAAATGAATAATTATGGGTTTAAAGAAAAGAAATAAGGTAAATGCGGAATTTAGTATGTCGTCGTTGACGGATATTATCTTTTTGCTATTGATCTTTTTTATGTTGACGGCTAATATCGTAAAAGTGGATACGGTGGATTTGCCAGAGGCTAATGGTCAGACGGTCGCCGCTTTAGAAACAACCGTTACGATTTTAAAAAATGGCACTTATATGATGAACGGAGCTAAAGTGCCTTTAAACAGAATTCAGGGTGCTCTTCAGATACAAATTCAAAAAATGAATAACCCTAAGGATGCTAAGATTGGTATTGCTGCGGAGGTCGGGACCTCTTTTAATACCGTGATGAAAGTGATGGATATCGCAAAAAACTTACGAAAAGATGCGGTTCTATTGACAAAGCCAAGGGAAGATTAGGATTTTAGGAATTAGGAATTAGGAATTAGGATTTGAGATTGAGGAGTAGGGGAGTGAGAGATTAGTGGTGTTAAGGCTCACCGATCCTGAAATTCTATTTTTCTTCTGAAAAATTTGAATTTCATGCTCAATGATCCTACTGCAACGCATTGAACAATGACAGGAGACTGGATCATTGAGCACAAAGTGAAGAATTTGCGAAAGCAAATCAGAACTTTGGGATCGGTGAGCCATACTTTTAGAAGAATATTAAACTTAAAAATATTTTCTGAACACTCAGCGATCCTCTTTTTCTCTGCGGTGAATTTTTAAAATCGCTAAGAAAAGGAGGAGCACAGAGAATTCAAACGTTGAATTATTACAGCCAAATATATTAATATGGGATTAAAGAAAAGAGCGAAAGTTAGTGCAGAGTTTAGTATGTCGTCCTTGACGGATATTATCTTTTTGCTATTGATCTTTTTTATGCTTACATCGACTTTAGTGGCACCACATGCACTGAATTTAAAGCAACCCGGTACCGGCAATCCGACTACAGAGAGCTCAGATCCCCCGGAGTTGGAGATTTCAAGATCAGGGACTTTTAAGTTGAACGGTAGATCAATTAGTAAACCGGTCGACGATAATATGGTCACCTTACTCAGCGGTCTTGCCAGAAGGAATGGAGGAAAAAAACTGGATTTGATTATTTCTTATGAGCGGAATACACCTGTAGAGCATGTAGTATTAGCCATGGATGTGGCGCGGCGATTAGATTTAAATGGAATTTTGGCTGGGGAGGAATAATTTTTGCTTGATTTTCGTTAAGAAAATGTGAAACAGTGTTAAGGCTTTTATCTTTTTAGTGAACGTTACGTTCTAAGTGTCAAACAAAATCGTAGATTATGGCTACTTATTCATTTGAATCCGAAAAAAAATATCAAATCACTGCTCGTTCAGTAGCGACTGTCTTTGGTATTGCCTTCCTTATCTTGTTTTTCTTTAATTTACTGACCTATGAGGATCCAAAACCGGGACAAGCTGGTATTTTAGTAAGCTTTGGACAACCGAATATCGGACAAGGTGAAGAAGTTTCTGCTCCACCTCCTGCGGCAGCTGAAGAAGAAGTGGTTGAAGAAACAGAGCCAGAAGTTAGTGAGCCCGAAGAAGTGGTACCTGAAGAAACAAAGCCGGAGGTTGTAAAACCAGATCCTGTAAAACCAGAAAAGACAACACCTAAAAAGGATGTGGTAGAAGATGCCCGTTCGAAGGAAAGAGCGCTCAAGAAAAAAAAGGAGGACGAAACGAAACGAAAAGAGGAGATTGCTAAAAGAGCGGAAGAGTTAGATGCAAAAAAGAAAGCAGATGCCGCCAAAAAAGCGAAAGCGGATGCGGATGCTAAAGCGAAAGCGGATGCTGCCAAAAAAGCAGCAGCAGCAAAAGCTCAGCAAGACGCTGCTGATAAATTGAAAGGAGAAATCGGAGGTGCATTTGGGCAAAGTGGTAGTGGCAAAGGAAATACCGGTACGCCGGGCAACCAGGGTGACCCAAATGGTGATCCGAATGCCAGTAATCTCGATGGCATCAGTACCGGATCAGGTATGGTAGGCGGTGGATTGGGTAATCGTGGTGGAGCAGGCCCTTCGATAACTGATAAATCTCAGGCAACAGGGACTGTCGTAGTCAAAGTTTGTGTGGATAGTAACGGGAAAGTAACCAGTGCCAAATTTACACAAAGTGGCTCCAATACAACGGATAGCCAGTTAAGAAGACTAGCAGAAGGAAATGCTAAGAAGTGGAAATTTAGATCTGCCAGTCTTGATGGTAATCAATGTGGTACGATTACTTATAATTTTAAAGTGAAGTAATAGACTTTATTCGATATTCGTAGCCGTGCTGTTATACAGAAGCTTTTGGAATAAAGTCTAATCGATCGTAATTCGTTTTTATAAAAATGCCAAATTCGCATCATGTGGATTTGGCATTTTTTATATCAATAAGATAGGGACTTCAAAGAAGTCTTATTATTGGTCATTATCTGTGCAGGTCGACTAAATTTGCGGAGTAAATTTTTCACATAATAAGTGATTCTGTTAATCCTGTCAAAAAAAATATTTTACCGGTACAGATTCTATAGATTTGCTGCCTATTTTAAATAGCGACTGCCCTTTCGGTACCAAAACTTGACCACGCTTCACTATTTCGATAATCAAAAAGGAGGCGATTTTATTTTTATTTTATAATGTATTATCATTTTACTCAGTTAAAATATTCTTTTTAATAATGATTTGAAAAACTAAAATGTTTCTAGTGATAAAAAATAGGAGGATTCAAAAGATTTCCGAAATTGCAGCGCATTCGGGACATTCCCAAATTGACTAATGATATAGCATGGCAAACATCAACCAACAATTCAAAACAACCCTGGATTACCTCTACACTCAGTTACCGATGTTCCAGCGGGTAGGGGATATTGCCTTCAAAAAAAACCTGACGAATATCCGGAAACTCTGTAAAGCGATTGGCAATCCACAAGATCATTTCAAAGCGATCCATATAGCAGGAACTAATGGGAAAGGATCCACAGCCCATTTACTAAGTAGCGTTTTTCAGGCAGCAGGTTATAAAACAGGCTTGTACACCTCACCCCATTATAAAGACTTTCGGGAACGGATCAAGGTGGATGGGCAAATGTGCAGTAAGGAGTTTGTAATTGACTTTGTCAACTCACATAGTTCTTTGTGTGAAACAATCGAGCCTTCCTTTTTTGAAATTACGGTAGCGATGGCTTTTGAATATTTTAAACAAGAAAAAGTAGATATTGCGATTATCGAAACCGGACTCGGTGGCCGGTTGGATAGTACGAATATCATCAAACCCATATTGAGTATCATTACCAATATCAGTTTCGACCACCAGCAATTTTTAGGGAATACCCTTGTAAGTATCGCCGGGGAAAAAGCAGGAATCATCAAAAAGGGTATTCCGGTTGTGATAGGTGAGGAGCAAAAGGAGGTAAAAGAAGTATTCAATTCGATTGCACAAAAAAGACAGGCGAACATCTCCTTTGCCAGTCGATCTTATAAAGTAATTTTAAAAAAAACGAACCTTAGTTATTCCTTCTATGAAGTTTCGAAAAGAGGGAAACCGCATTTTCATAATCTGAAAGTTAACCTACACGGCGATTATCAGCCAAAAAATATAGCTACGATTTTAAAAGCTTTAGACAATATTGAAGGCTTTAAGATCACTGAAAAAGCGATCAGGGAAGGCTTTAAAAACCTGCGATCGCTGACTTATTATATTGGACGGTGGCAGCAACTCTCCGAAAAACCATTGGTGATCTGTGATAGTGCCCATAATGAAGCGGGGATTCGGTTGATCAAAAAGTCCCTGGCTGCTATTCCAAAAGAAACCCTTCATTTCGTCTTTGGCGCAGTGAATGATAAAGATCTTGGGCATTTGCTGGCACTTCTTCCTAAAGAAGCAATCTATTATTTCGCTAAAGCTGATATTCCCCGTGGCCTTGATGCTGAAAAACTACAAACGATGGCAGCCGGGTATGGCTTAGGTGGAAAATCCTACACCTCTGTATCTAATGCGTTTAAAGCTGCAAAGCGTGCGGCAGGGGAGAAGGATTTGATTTTTGTGGGCGGAAGTATTTTTGTGGTAGCAGAAATTTTGTAAAATGAAAATAATCTTGCGATTGGATGGGCTTTTAGTGAATCTGACGAACTATTCTGAACAATTTCATACAAGGCTTTCAGTATAGTTAAAAGTACTGTTGAGTTTTTGACATTTCTTTCCTTCTTCATTCTTCATTTTATCATTATATCTTACCTTAGCGCCCAATATGTCGAGAAAACAAATCCTTCATTATGGCTTATGGGTAATTCTCATCATCGGAATGGTGATGGAGCTGGCTATGCAGACTTTTTGGCAAAACAAATTTGGCATTTATAAGAGTCCGGTAATTTCGATACTTGCGGGTATCGCGGTAACCTTGGCGGCTTTTGGCTTAGCTGGATTCAAGACACCCACGGTTCCTTTAAATAAAAGTAATCAGATACTGAGTAGATTAAAATGGAGCCCCGTCGTTAAATATGGGCTTTTCCTTTTAGCCTTTGTATTACTTGCGTATTGGGTTGGCAATTTTATGGGAAATATTTTTGAGCGGACACCCGTAGAGGCAAAAATATCTGATATCATCCCTTCTTTGGAAATGTATGTTCAGCGATTATTGGGTGGAGAAGTAGTTTATCGACCCTTGCCTTTTGAGGGCTATAGCGTAGATCCTACTTATTTTCCATTATTGTGGGCGCCTTATATATTCTCAGAATTATTGCAGATTGATTATCGCTGGACGGCTTATGGGGTGTTTCTCCTTGCTATTTTTCTATACCAGATGAAACTGCTCCGGCAGGATATCCCTGTCTTTGAGATACTCGTCAAAATGTCAATTCCCTTTGTGTGGCTTTATCTGTTTACCCAATTTGCTTCCGGTACTTTGGGAATGGCAGTAGAGCTTTTACCAGTTGGCTTTTACCTGTTATTGACCCTGAGTGTTTTCAATCGCCGACCCTGGTTGATGGCGATTGGTATTTTATTATGCCTGCTTTCGCGATATGCCTTTACCTTTTGGTTGCCGGTTTATTTACTGATTTACTGGATAGAATATGGGTTTAAAAATGTATTCCAGGTTTCCTTTTATGTGCTGCTTGGGGTATTGGGACTCTATGTCATTCCGTTTTTATCTAAAGATTGGATGATACTTAAAAAGGGATTGGATTATTATGAAAAAACTGCGGTAGGGCAGTGGGAGACCCAACCCTGGCAGGAGCCTGGTGCGAAACCACATCATCTGGTCAAGGGACTCAGCCTGGCTATTTATTTTTATGACTATCAAAAATATACCGTACCGGATCGCTTATCTTTGAATCGAAAAACGCATATCACCGTTTGTGCGATTACGGCACTTTTATTACTCTTAGGTTATTTTTATTATAGAAAAAAAGGCCTAAATACTAAGATGTATCTCCTCATTGGACTAAAACTTTACCTGGTCATTTTCTACGGTTTTTTCTATGTACCGTTTAGTTATTTGTTTCAACTACCTTTGTTTTTGTCTATTCCTTTATTGTATAATATTCCGTTTTTGAGGAAGGGGGAATTGGATACAGAGGGCACGGATTAGGCACGGAGGTCAAAGGGTTGATAAAAGCCTGATAGGAATATTTTTCAGGAAAGTGGTCAAGACAACAAGAGTCAAAGTAGCCAAGTCTTTTGATTTCCTAAGGGATAGGGTATTAATAGGTGTCCGATTTAGGCGAAGTTATTTTGGCTTTAGACAAGCGCAAAAAATAGGGAATAGCGGTTCTATGCGCTATTTTTTGTGTGAAGTATAAAGTCAAAAGAACGAGTATAAAGCAGACACTACTTATTTTACGCTGTACTAAGGTAGCTTTATAAATTTTCCGGTTAGGGTAGTTTCTCCATTTTTTAAACGATATGCGTAGACACCTGCTGCCAGGGTTTGAATATCAATCGTAAAAAGAGTCGTTTCATAGCTTCGGGACATAATCTTTGCTCCTGAAAGATCATAGATATCAAGGCTCATCTCATCTGATATTTCCCGGACTTCAAAAGTGATTTTATCAGCGGAAGGATTTGGGTATAAAATGATTTCAGGATCTGCTGGAAAAAGTATTCGGAGTTCAGGACTGAAATCGAAAGAGCCATCATTTCTAAATACTTTTAAACGATAATTATTATAACCCGTGACCGGAGCGTTGTCATATTCCATATAATTTGTATTAGCTCCATTTGGAAGTACAATGCCGATAGACCGGATACCATCAAGGGCGGTGATTCTTTGTACTTCATAATATGATAAATCAGATTCCGATTCAGATTCCCATTCCAGCACAACAACTTGTTCTTTTGCCTGGGCTTCCCATCTTTTTAATACAAAAAACGGCTCATCACAATAAGGGAATAATTCGCTGGTATCACTGCCAATCAATCCGGCAGCATCCCTTACTTGCAGTTGTATTTGGTACCAATAGTTTCCATCATTGCAGCCAATAGGTTCTATAATGGTTTCTGTAGTGATTTGATTTACAGGAAGTTCTGCATGCTCGTGTGTGTTATGCCTTAGGATGCTTGTCCAGGAATAGTTTAACTGAGTTACATCATGTTCGGCGTCTGATACTTCAGCAGCAAGTGGCAAAATACTATAACCACTTACCGAATAAAAACTGCCATCTTCAAAACTGGTAATAGCGACATCCGGAGGCGTATTATTGACAGAAATGATAAACTCTTGGCGGTCACTTGCGCCAAGGCTATCGGTAACCGTAAGGCTGACGTCAAATGATTTTGGGTTATTATCAGGTGCTTCGAAGATATGAGTCGGGTTCTGCAAAAAAGAAGTATTTCCATCATTGAAATCCCAGAAATATTCCAGCGGTGTTCCTTCGGGGTCATAAGATGCTGCACCATCAAAATTTACAGCCAAGGGTCGCGGGCCATATTGTTGATCAAACTTGGCGATCGCTACGGGAGGATTATTTCCGCCATAACAAATCTGCTTGACCTTTTTTTGAAAATTAATATAATATAGACAGCCATTTTTAGGATTGACGGCGAGGTCGAGGATATATTCACTACTATTATGGAACGACTCGATATGTTGTATCGTGTTATTTTCATCAAAATCCATTACTTTAATCCACCAGGAATAATCAGCATGGAAATATCGACCTTTGTATTCTTCCGGAAAGTTATCACCTTCATAAAAAATCCCGGCAACGCTGGAATAACCACTAAATGACATACCCGGAGCGGGGCCGTCGGGATCACTTATATTTAAAGTATCTACTTCACCATTATCATCATAGTCCGGGACATAAGCTCTCGCAGGAAGATTGCCCAGTTTATTGGCATATGTGATCTTGGGAACAGCATGTAGAAAAGTTAGGGAATCATCGATAGCTGTATTTTGGTCACAAGGATTTAAAAACAGATTAGACTGATCTTGGATGGGCTGCTGAATTAGGTCTCGAAAATCAAAGTATTGTTTATCACAACCATTAATTCCAAATAGGAGGTTTGGCGCATCTGTATTAGCCAAACTAACTTGCCAGAATATTGGTTTTTTAAAAATACCTTCATAGAATGGATGGCCAAAATTCATGGCAGGCTGATCACAAACACTAAGCTCTTCCCATTTCCCACCGCCAACATCGCCGATATAAAGTGTTCCTGGTTGCCCGTCCTGTGGATTGTGACTACCGGAATTAGGCTTGATGTTAAAACGAAAAGGATTTCTCAAACCCAAGGCATAGCCCCTTGATCTTGCTGCTCTGGGATCAGTAGAATCAAACCAGGGATTGCTAGGCACACCATCGCCGGTGGCAGGATCCAAACGAAGTATTTTTCCATTTAAGACATCGATCATTTGGGATCGGAGAGAGCCGATGTTTTCTTTTGGCTTAAGGATACCATCGTCGAGGGCTTGTTGGAAATAAGTCAGCGGATCGCTTCCGAAATCATCAGTAAAAAAACTTCCTGACTCGCCGGTGGAAGCAAGCAATGTCCCGTCCGTACCAAAAACCAAAGAGCCTACGCCATGTGATGCCATCAAAATCGCAATCCCGGTCTCTTTCGTTTCGCCTAAGAGGATTTTACGACTACCAGGAATCGTGCTGGTAAAATCAGTAGCAGCATCAGCCTGGTATCGGGTAATCCGACCGATTGTAGCTTGATTGGTTATGGTAGAATCTGGTTCATAGGCAGGAGTCCCATAATACAGCAAATGATGCCTGTCCACTACGTATAGCAAATAAAAATAACCATTTTGTAAAAAATCAGGATCGAGCGCAAAACCCAGACAACCATGATCACCCCAATTACCAACTTCCTCCGATATGTCAATCAATAAGTCAGGTAGCTTAACACCAAAACTATCAATAATATGAACCACGCCGCTTCGCTCCCATACGAATGCTCTTCCCGTCTCATCAAACCTTATTCCGACAGGTCGATACAGTTGGTCGGTGACGGTCGTCTCACTGAAGTTATCAATCAACTGGGCAGAGGTACCAGAGAAGAAATAGGATAGGATGAAGAGTATTAATAATTTTCGGATCATTTTTATAAAATTCGGCATGACTCCTATTTGAGAAGAGCTAATAAATCGCTGTGAATTTTTCAGGAATCGTATATTACTAATTCCAACTTCTCCATCAATTCATTCTCAACACACTTCCATGAAAGGTAGTAGTCCCGTTATTAATTTGATAATAATACACCCCATTTGGGAATGGACTTGTGGCAATAGCAACCTTAATACCATCCATCGTATCATCCTGCCATGATTTGGAAAGGATTAGCTTTCCACTTGCATCGAAGAGGTCAAAGTCAATTTTTCCGGTACTTTCTTTGACGACAATATTTAAAATATTATCTGTTGGGTTAGGGAAGACACTGAAGTCTTGTTCGCCTGGAAATTCAAGGCTAATTCTATTAGAGTAATCGTAGATATTATCGTTTCGGAGAGCTTTGATCCGGTATTTATTAGTGCCCCAGAGTGGATTGGTATCATCAAAAGTGTAATCAAGAGCATTTCTGTTTTCAACCCAACCAATTGTGATAAAATCTGTGTTATTCACACTTCTTTGGATTTCGTACTCCCGAATATCCTGTTCATTCGGATTTTGCCAGGAAAGGATATTTTTTTCTGGCTTTGGTTCTCCTGAAAGCATAATATCTTCTCCAAAAGGCACACCACAATTCGGGTATACTTCCACGATATCTTTTGTAGATAAGCCGGCAGGATCAGTGACCGTTAGCTCGACCCGATACCAATAAGTTTCGTCATTACAACCTAGCGGTTCGAGGAGTGCAAATGCTTCTCTGTTATTTTCTGTTGGCCCGGCGTGGTTATGATTATTATGGTATAAAAAGGCCTTCCATTGGTAGATCAATTCCTCGTCAGTGTGTTCTGTATCAGAGACATTTGCACGAAGAGGAAGATAAGTGAAATCAGTAATTGGATATAAATCTCCATCCTGTACACTTGTGATTTCGACTTGTGGAGGGGTATTATTCAAAGAAATTATCAACTCGTCGGTATCCGTGTTTCCTACGCTATCTGTTACCAACAGCTCGACATTTATAGCGGTAGCCTGGGTATTGCCGGATTCAAAAACATAGCTTAAGCTTAGTGCGTCAGAAGTTTCCCCATTCGGTAATTTCCATTCAAGGGTAAAAGGATAATCTTTAGGATGATAACTATCCGAAGCATCAAGATTGACGGTCAGTGGACTAGAGCCAAAGTTTATATCCGCTTTTGCAATAGCGACAGGAGGAGGATCACCTCCATAGCAAATCCGATGCACCGAAGGCCCTTCAATCACTTTTACATAATAAATACAGCCATCATAGGGGCTCACTTTTAAATCCACAATACCTTTGACCGCTGTAGCAAAAGTATCTACTTTGATCAATTTATAATTTTCATCAAAATCAAAAATCGAAATCCAGCCATTAAAATCAGCATGGAAATACCGTTCCTGGTATTCCTCAGGAAAGTTGTCGCCATGATAGTGAAAACCTGCCAGACTGGAACTTCCATTAAAATGAATGCCTTCTACTCCTGACTCCGCTCTTTCTATCTCGATGTCAATGGCATTACCGTTAGTATCAAATGCAGGGATGACGGCGACAGAATCGGTCATCTGATGATGGTTGAGCCAGGCAATTGTTGGGCGGGTATGGATCGAAGGAAATAGTGACTCGGAAACCTGATTTTGAGCATTACAAGGATTCGGAAAAACGGGCGTGATCAGGGAATTGGGTTGAGTAATCAGATCATGGAAGGTATAGAATTCCTGCTCACAATTATTTGTTTCAAATAAAGGATTGGGAGCATCCAGATTATCCCTTACCATATTGGCAAAAGCACTTTTAGGTGCCATTCCTTCATAAATCGGCCAGCCAAAGTTCTGTCCTCCGGTCGTAGCGATATTCAACTCTTCCCACAAGCTGGCACCAACATCTCCAATATAAATGACTCCGGGATTTCCCTCATCGGAAAAATGACTTCCGGTCTCTAAATCAAGATACATCCGAAAAGGATTTCGTAAGCCACGAGCCCATATTTTTGACGATTTAGCGTCAGGAGCTTCAGCATCGTAAAATGGATTTGAAGGAATGCCATTTCCGGTCTCCGGATCAATACGTAGAATTTTACCATTTAAGCTATTGAGCATTTGCGACCGGTAAGCACCGACATTCTCCGCAGGCCGGATGATACCCTGCGCAAGGGCTTCTTCATAAAAGGAGTCCGAATGATTGCCGGCATCAGAGGATACAAAACTCCCCGTTTCACCACAGGAGACCAATAGCGTACCATCTGTTCCAAATGTCAAAGTCCCCACTCCGTGAGAGGAAGCCACGACGGGAAAGCCATTGCTTATATTATCTCCCAATAATATTTTTCTACTGTTTTCGATGACTGTTTCAAAATTATTATCAGGATCCGCGGTGTATCTGGTAATTCTTCCTATAGTAGCGGCGTTGATGATGGTAGTATTTGGATTATAATCGGGTGTACCATAATTGTATAAGTGATGTGGATCAACTACGTAGAGTAAATAAACATAACCGTTTTGAGAAAATTTCGGATCTAATGCAAAGCCTAAAAAGCCGTGATCCACAAATACTGACACTTCTTCCCGGATATCAATCATGGGCGTGTTTGAGATCGTCCCGGTCGTATCCATGATATGTACCAGCCCTGATTGTTCCCAAATATAGGCCTTGCCGGTTTCATCGAAAGTGATACCCACGGGTTTTTCAAGAGAGGTATTGAGCGTTTCGTCAATAAAGTCGGGGAGGAGTTGGGCAAAAGAGTTAGTTACTGTCGCGATGCACAGCAGTAAGCAGCTTAGCAGATGGATTATGTTTTTAGTCATTATTATCAGTGTATATTTTTTTATCGCTGATACCCGGGCAGGTAGGTCAGCAGTCTAATTCTCAATTCCTAATTCTCCAACTTCTCCCCGGTAATAATTTTCCCCTCCAATTGCAGGGTACATCCTTCCCGGATATTATGTAAACGTTTTATATTATTGGCAGTATATTTTTTAATAATAATGTTTGCACCACCGTATTCTGGTTTTTTTTGAAAAGCGATAAAGCCCTGGTCACAATCGGTCATTTCAATATTTTCGA
>JBLHJZ010000022.1:0-16862 GCA_047619515.1 Saprospiraceae bacterium
TTCAAACTATTATTTTGTTGCCGTTTATTTTACACGGCACTCTTGGCAGCTGGTATCAGGTGATGACGAGCCTGGTCGATCAATACACCAATGTTTCTCTGAATGCATTTAATATCTGGCATTTATTTCTGCCTGGTGAAATACCGCTGATTACCAAAGATTATCAAGCCTTTTGGTTTGGAATGACTTATAAAAACTGGGGGTTGCTTTTCTTTTTTGTTTTTAGTTTTATCGCCTTATTACCCTTATTTTTAAAATCACTCCACTATTCCATTCAACAAACGGACCTAGATCAAAACTTCAAAAAGCTGGTATTCCTTAGTGCTTTCTTGTGTGTCCTCAGTTTCTTTTTCTTCAATACCCAGATGCACGAACGCTATTCGCATCCTGCCATGTTGATGGCTTTCCTATATGGTATCCTGAGTCGCAATTATTGGCTCTATGCCATCACTTCTATTGCTTATTTTCTAAATTTGGAGCGGACCCTCCGGTTTTTCGACCTAAGTTATGGTACTTTTATATTTTTAAAACCTTTTATTGCCTCCTTGTTTTTATTGGCTCTTGGAATAGGTATTTGGCAATTATATCAAAAGTATCCACTCGGGAGGGATTGGCGTTTTATTTACAATGTTGTAGTACGAGGACATCGTGAATAGGTGTTGAAATTTGGCATTCGGCGGCTCTGAGATAACACTACTTTTCGAATAAGATCTGTTATAATTAATTAAATTAAAATATAATTACTACTTTTCGACCATTCCACCATTTAAGCAACAAAAAATGAACGGCTTCAATCACAACAGAATACAAGAATTAATCGACAAGGGCTACAACTTCGATGTCGGTAGATATATTTCCGAAGGTTTCGATATTGTAAAAAAGGATCTGGGGCTGTTTATTGGGTATACCCTTGTGGCCATTCTGATTATAGGAATGGCATCTACGACTGCTGGCATCCTCAAGTTTCTACGACCGGAATCTATGGCTTTCCAATTTATAGGACAACTTACTTCACAGATTGTTACACAGCTTATAGCGCCCCCTTTGATGGCTGGTTTTCTCATTGCCGCTCATAAATTACATAAAAATGAAATCTTAGATTTTGGAGATTTCTTCAAAGGCTTTGATTATTATAAACAGCTAGTGATTCAAGGGCTAATAATCATGGGCATCACCTTCGCTTTATTTTTCCCAATAATTCTCGAATTCATAATTATGGTTGGTTTTGACATCAATGAATTAGCCAATTTAGGAGTAACACAATTCGCTATTATCGGCCTTACTGGTTTGGTTCTTTTTATCGTCTATGTATATATTTTAGTGAGCTACCTGTTTGCTCCGGCTTTTATCGTTTTTGGGCAAATGGAAGCCTGGGAAGCCTTAGAAGCAAGTCGAAAGATTGTATCGCAAAATTTTTTTCCGGTACTGGGATTTACTTTAGTCCTGGGTCTTCTCATAATAGCTGGATACCTGGCATGTTGCGTGGGAGTGTTATTTGCGCTACCAGCGATCCAGGCTGCGGTGTATTGTGCTTTCAAGGACATCATGGATTTTGACAACCCGGAACAGGGACAGGGAAGAGATGATATTTATGATCATTTGGTAGACGGGTGAGAGCAGAGCAGGAGTGATGAGTGAGAGGTGAGAAGTGAGGAATGAGGGGTGAGTGGTGAGAGGTGAAGCGGATATATTAACTTAGGATGTATTTTTAAGAAAAGTGTCCCTTAGTCCTCCCGATTGGATGGGAAAAACCAGTAAAATATATCATTTAAAAGAGAGAAATAAGCAATTAAAAAGCCAGGCAGTCTACTTACGGACTACCTGGCTTTTGTTTTATCGGATGATGCGGCCAAGTATAATAGGCTTTTGCCTGTTTTTGCCCCCCTCCGAAACAGGCTAAAGCCTGTGGTACTGGCTAGGCCTTATTACAAGCTTTAGCATGCTCAAAGACATGCTCTTCGATTTCAGACCATTTCATATCCTTATACTTTTTCATAAATGATTTACAATCACCATAGAAATTCTTGAACTCGTCTTTGTAATTTTTCTTTTTCAATAAAAAAGCTTTGTCCTGACTTATGGCTTTTACATAGAAAGATTTGGTATCTCCGCCAGCAACTTTAAAACCACCAATACCCAAAGAAGCTGTTTCACTTGCCCATGGATTATTATATATCCGTACTTTTTGACAATAAGCCGGATTCAAAACCTGGAGCAGTGTCACTCTTGTTTTCTTTTTGATCTTAGTCGTCACACTTTCAAAGTATGCATAACCATCTTTAAGGTACTCCTGATTAAGACTGCTATCGTCATTCCAGTCTGTAGCGTCGTAAATATTATTATAGGCTTTAGCAAATTTATCCCACCCGCTTGCAGGCAAATACATGTGTTTGATTTGGTCAGCTTCATAAGTTACTTTATCTCCTTTTCCATCCTTGATGGTGATCGTAAGAAAAAGCCCTTTTTTCCTTTTTGTTTTGCGGAATTGACCTGTGACTTCTTTGCCGTCTTTAAGTGTGATATAAGCATCTTTCTTTACGGAAAAGCTTTCAGTTGGCTCCAGGAAATTTTGCGCAGAAGCTGCTGCCGTTATAAAAATGAATAAAAGTAGTAATTTGAAAATTTTCATAAATATTTTTTGAATTTTAAAGAATGAGCTAAAAATAGCCCTTTGTTAAGGGACAGGTTACTAATAACTATCCCTAAAAAAGAAATACAACATCAAATGTACCTGTTCTGTGATATTTTTTTAACTTTTAATCTTTTAATAACGTTTGTAAAATGATTTACCTCACCACCGTCACTCCCCCCTTATCAGACACCTCCAAAGCCCGACCGCAACTCAATACCGTCGCCTGATACCACCAGACATACACGCCGGGATCAAGGGCTTTACCTTTGAATGAACCATCCCAGAAATCATAGACCGTGGCAAAGGTTTTCATATGATTACCCCAGCGATCGAAGACATGCAATTCAAAAGACAGTACCTCCATATCATCCGGTGGCATGATTTGCCATACGTCATTGATACCGTCGTCATTTGGAGAAAAGAGATTGGGAACATAAAAATAATTTACACGGGCATCAGCAGCGAGTGAAACCGTATATTGCGCTTGCAAAATTTCACAGGCATTGGATATTTCTACCGCAAACACACCGGGCGTATCGACCGTTATAAAAGATTGGACACTGCCATTTTCCCATACATAAGAGATTGACCCGGCGTTGTCAGCAATGTTTTCCAACTCTAGTCTTACCGGACTAAAATCACAGGGCACTTCAGGGTCATTTGCAATAATTTCTAAGGGCGGTATTTCATTTACTACTGTTTCTATCGCCACTTCGCAATCATTATCGTCGATAACCGAAACCATAAAGGTTCCTTCGCTTAAGTTTCCGAAAGAAATAGAATCTTGATAATTGCTACCGTCTATGGAAAATTGAAAAGGCCCGGTTCCGCCAACTAGATTTTCGATGACAATCGTTCCGTTGTTGTCATTCCAGCAAGCAGGATCGATGATTACTTCATAGTCAAAATCCGGATAAGCGGTCACACTTATCGTTACCGTGGAGTCACAGCCGTTTTGATCGTTGAGTATAATAATGTCTTCAAAACCTTCGCCCAGTTCACTGCCGTTATAAGCAATCGTCTCCCCAGGGCATACGAAGAGATCGATAAAAGTTGCTGTAATATTTAGTGCCCCGACATTCACCGTGATCGTAGAATCACAACCTCCCGCATTGGTAAATACAAAATCAGTCGAACTACCTCCCGGAAGATTGCTGCCATTAAATGGGTAAGTTTCTCCATCACATGCGGAGACGTTTAAGATCAATGAGCTTTCGCTTAAGGTTTGAACAATCACCGTTACGGTAGAATCGCAGCCATCAACCGAGGAAAAAACATATTGGGTTACTGAACCTGCCGCCAGGTCATCTCCGTTATATTCAACCGTCTGCCCTTCACATGCTGAAAGGGGTAAATCAAAACTATATAATGGCAATTCCGCAACTTGCACGGTTATCATAGAATCACAGCCAGCCGTGTTGGTAAATACAAAATCTGTACTCGACCCGGCAGCCAATGGAATACCATCATAGATTATTGTTTCATCCTGGCAAACTTCCAAACCTATGATTTCAGTACTGGTCAAAAGACTTTGCACAAATACCGTAATGACCGAATCGCAATTATTAGCATTGGTAAAAGTAAAATCTGTGGTAGAGCCAGGAAAGAGTTCTGTTCCATCATATATTACACTGCTATTTTCACAGGCTTGCAATTGAAGACTTTCTGTCGAACCCGTTAATTCCGCAACAACAACGGTCACCGTCGAATCGCAATTATCTACTGTTGTAAAGTTAAAATCTGTAGAGGTACCCGGCAATAAATTTGAACCATTATAAGAAACTGTTTCGCCTGTACAAGCTTCCAGATTTTCAGTGATCGTATAATTCTGGAGCGAATTGACAATGACCGTTATAATCGAATCGCAGCCACCTACACTCGTAAACATAAAATCTGTTTGCGTCCCGGGATCGAGGTTGGTTCCGTTATAATCTATGGACGAACCGATACAGGCTTGCAATTGAATAGCACTGGAATCCTGATCGGACTCAACTACCGTAACCGTCACCACAGAATCACAACCCACCGAATTATCAAAAATAAAATCCGTCACGGTTCCGCCCGACAATGCTGTTCCATTATAATTTATTGTTGTTCCGGTACATGCCTGAAGACTGATGGCATTGATACTTTCATTCAAGGGGCCGACGGTTACGGTAACGGAAGAATCACAACCAATAGGCGTAGTGAAGGCAAAGGTTTGGGTTTCGCCGATACTTAAATCCGTTCCATTATAATTCACGGTCTCTCCGGGACAAGCACCAAGAGAAAGGCTTAAAGTCATATCTGTACAAATATATTGAATCAGAAATTCTACTATTTCATCATCATCACAACCCACTAAATTCGCATTGGCCTGACTGATCACGGCGATCATTCCAGGTGGCAGATTTAATTCATCAACGATCAATTCATAATCGGTGGAAAGTATATTTGAAAAAGAAAAAGAACCGATTTGATTGGAGATTAACGTATCCAGATTAATGCCGCCATTTTGTAAAATAATCCCTATCCCCATCATGAGCGTATCCGCAGCATCGATGATTCCATTATTATTTAGATCAAAATAAACATTCCCCTGGACGGAACCAAAGCCATCATATAAATCCAAGGTCAGGATATCTGAGATAGTCACACAACCATCCACGCTTACCATTTCTACATAATATTCTCCACTTTGTGTGGCTACCAAATCCGGATCATTTCCTTCCGGTGGAGGAATCGGGGAGCCATTGAAATACCATTGAAAAGAAGCGACACCAAAAACCGGCGGCAGACAAATCGTATCCGGATTACAGCGCGTATGACATCCCGAAGGAATCAAATCGACATTTGGTCCGGGTACAATCTCCAGGGTATTACTCTCTCCTTCGCAGCCAAATTGATTGATCGCTCTGACGAAATATTTCCCAGCATAAAAGGTATTAATCGAAGTGCCCACCTCTCCGGTATTCCAGATATAAATAAAAGTCGGTTCAGGATTAAACACGCTGATCACCGTAGGGGTATTTTCACAAACCGGGGCAGCAGGCATGGAAGTGATCAGTATATTTTCGGGCACAGGATGAACCGTCACGGTGAATGGGCCGACGACATTGGTACAACCCGAATTGGAATCAGTAATCGTTACCGTAAACAAATGCGTTCCAACTGCCAGCAGGTTATCTTTTTCTTCTGTAAATGAAATATCTGTACTCGTTTCTCCAGTTGACCATTGGTAGGTATAATTTGGATTATCAGTGATTTCCATATAGACATTATCCCCGAAACAAGTTTCATAATTATTATAAAAATAATCTGTCGGTTGATCGTACTCATTATATTCGACAGCTGTAATTTGCCCTTGTGGTACCGGGATCAAATCGATAGTAACCGATGGAGGAGTGTATCCACAGCCGACAGGGTCGTAAATGGTTACTTCATAAATCCCTGCATCAAAAACAGTAACCCCCTGAGTTATTGCTCCGGTTGACCAGGCGTACACATCAGCTGGAGGGGCAGTCAAAATCACACTATCGCCTGCACAAACTTCCGTAGCTGGATTGACATCGATGATACCGGTGAGGGCATTCGCTTCAATATTGACCTGTTGGGTGACCGTCTCCGTACAACCAAAAACATTCTCGACACTCAGACTTACCGTATAAATACCGGGATTGGTATAGACATGATAAGTTTCTCCAATATTGGAAACATTAGCCGCTCCACTGGCTGGATCACCAAAGTCCCAGTTTATATCCGTAAAGGTTCCATTGGCTTCAAAAAAGAGCGAAGCCCCTTCACAACTCGCTGCCGGAATCGTAAAAGAGGTCAACGGTGGATCGAGAATTATAATCGTCTTTTGTTTCAATGAAATACATCCGCTTTGGTCGGTCGTAGTTAAGGTTATCGTATAAAAATCTCCGGTGTTAAAAATATGCGAAGGATTTTGAAGATTTGAGGTATTATTGGCACCACTGGCCGGATCGTCAAAATCCCAGGACCAGCTGGAGATACTCGTTTGTGGAATGTAGGTCGAAATATCAGTAAAAGAAACTGGTTCTCCTCCGCAAATACCTGCGTGAATAAAATTAGCGACCAATGGAATCGTATCAAAGCTATAAGTCGACATGGTACAGACTTGCCCGGGTACCACAGCGTTAATTCCCACCTGAAGAATGACTAAATTAAAACCGGCATTCGTCCAGGTATTCATTGGATTTTCCAAACTGGAAGTAGTTATTCCGCCTCCGACGATATCCCAAAATTCCCAAGCCCAGGTATTCGGAACATCATTGACCGAGGTATTAGTATACTGGCTTTCATTACAAAAAATTCCTGGGACAATGTCAAAACCCGGGAAGCCATCAGGTGTACATCCAGGCCCCGAACCACCACCAGGCAGAGAAGCGCAATTGAGGGTCAGGGTATTCGAAAAATCTGTACAGCCATTTTGATCAGAGACGAGTACATAATAAGAACCTTCCTGACTGATTACCTGAGAAGAACTGTTTGTCCCAAAAGAGGTACCGTTCCAATACCACTGATAATCCAGTGGGCCGGAACTGGTTTCTAGTGCATATAGTGTCATTGACCCTCCGTTCTGGCAAAAATCACCAAAATCAGGCGTGGAGATCGTCACATCAGGTTGACCAAAAGTACCGACATAAAAAGTCTCGTTTTCGGTACAGCCATTATTATCGGTGACGATCACTTCATAATAACCTGTTCCGAAATTAGGTGTTGCGCTGTTTGAAATAGTGATCCCATTTTCATTCCGCCAATCATAGGCTACATAAGGTAAAGTAAGCACTACCGCGCCTGTTTGACCAGGGCATACCGTATTATAAACAGGCACCGGAACCGGACGAGGATACACCGTCACGGAATAAGTATCGGAAACGCCACAGACGGTCACCTGAATATCATGGGTACCGGCCGTATGCCATTGTACCTCAACCTGATTGGTATTTTCACCTTCAATAATACTTCCGGCATCCGAAGGCGTGATTTGCCATTGGTAGTCCAGATTATCAAAATCTGTAGCCGTATAAATTCCGATCTCTTCATTGCAGACAAATTGGGTTCCACTCAAAGCCACACTATTGATACTGATCGGAGAGATATTGGTCGATGCGGATTCACAGGCAAAACCTTCCAAATTGGTTTGTGTCAGCGCGAGATTATAAGGAGCGCTTGCACCCCAGATTATATTGACTGTTTTTCCGTTTAAAATATAATTAGCCCCGCCATCGCTGACATACCAGGTATAATCAAAACTACCTGGGCCTGAATTCCCCGAATAAGTGTAAGTTGTCCCCGGACAAATATCCAATGAGCCCGTGATAGCAACCGGCACTGCGGTCGGTGGCGCCACGTCAACGAAAATAGAGAAATTATCAATACAATAATTACTCGGATTTTGTACTTCGGCGTGGACGATAAACGTTCCGCTTCCAAAAGCCCAGTCTACATCATAATTAGGGGTAGGTGAGGCTGAAGTGGCTACAACTGCTCCTACATTATCATAAACTGTCCAGTCGGCCTGCGCTAAACTACCGAGAGGTGTGCGACAAGTATAAGTCACCATTTGATCGGGACAAGCCTCGATCGGCCCTTCAATAAATACTTCATTTAAAATATTGACTAATAAAATATCCGAGCCTCCACAGCCTAGGTAACAACTTTCGTAAGTTACTGATATCTGCTGTTGAATCGGCGTAACTTCATTAGCCCATTGGATTGTAATCTCATTGGTCCCCTGCCCTTCCGTGATCGTTCCGAAAGAGGTAACCGTCCAGATAAATTCCGTGCCAGCAAAGGCAGGCATGGAATAAATAACCTCCGCACCTTTACATACACGCGACGGTCCTTCGATCTCGGCATTATCATCGATGATCGGAATATTTTCAAAAAGAGTTTGTAAACAATAATCTCCGTTACAACCATCAACGGACAGTTCAATAATCCCTTCCGGTCCGGCACCCCAATCTACGGTGATAAAGTCATCGCTGGTTCCACCGCCACTGATGATCGTTCCATTCAAACTTACATTCCAATTAAAAATAGAACAATCCGCATTGGAAGTATAAGTCACTTGCTCGCCCGGACAGATGGTTCCGGCACAGTCAATCTCCGGCGTGATCGCTTCTTCAACAATGATCGTCACCGAAGCAGTATCCCCACAGAAGCAATCGTTTCTGGCTATAAGGATGGCCTCATAAGTTCCGGCAGAAAGATAAGTATATTCCGCATCGACCTGTGAGGACGATACGCCGTTTCCAAAATTCCAGGTATAATTAAATCCACCATTGGTTTGATTATCAAAGTAGACGGTTTGGCCTTCGCAGATTTCTACGACTCCATTGATAGCCGGAGGTAAGGTTTCGAAGGCAGCTTCCGGGATTTCGAGAATGTCCACGCAGAGGGAATTGGAGCCGGAGCAAGAAGTACTATTACAAGTCACTATAACATAGGTACTGGAAGGGCATTGAGTATTTCCATCATAAACCATCAGATTGTATTGCCCAGGACATACACCTGTCAAAAGATAATCGGTAGAAAAAAAACCATTTGGCCCTGTCCATTGGAAGGCATAAGGAGGAGAAGAGTTCCCTATAAAAATAGGCTCTATTGTTCCGTCACAACTGTTACAATCTGAAGGCGGCGTCACATCCAAACCTACTCCAAAATTAACACAGGGTAAATCATATTCTTCGATTATAAAATCGCAAGTTTGGATATTTCCGAACTGATCAGTCACCCAGACGGTATAAGTTCCAGGAGATAGTTGACCTATTATGGTTTCCTGCCCTCCATTTCCTGATAAACTCATGCCGTTTAATATTAAAATTTCATATATCCCTGAAGGGCCATCTATATAAACAAAACCAATACCAGCTACACCTCCTAAAGTTGCATTTTGAAATTGACCGCAGGACAAAAACCAATCACCCGACCCGGCATCCGCAACCTCCACAGAGACCTGCCCCTGTCCCGGATCGCCCCAATCTACGGTCACCTCATTGCCGTTGTCTACCCAACTCTCTGCGCCGCTTACTGAC
This sequence comes from Saprospiraceae bacterium, assembly GCA_047619515.1. Lineage (GTDB taxonomy): Bacteria > Bacteroidota > Bacteroidia > Chitinophagales > Saprospiraceae > JAHDHW01. The sequence continues at coordinate 9,676 of JBLHJZ010000022.1, forward strand.
CAGGTGATCACCATACCGGGATTACTGACCTCCGTGGTATAAGTCACTGAGGTATTTTCGCAGACCCGATCACAATTGGAAAGGCTATCTGTAGCGCAGAATCCTCCGGAGAGAGAGATAATTTCGGGAACGGCGCCACTGCCTACTTCGACAAATAACTCTCCTACTATGATTCCGTTCAGGTCGCTAACCGTAATGATATAAACACCTTCCTGGGCATAACAATGCGTTATAGAGGGTCCTACAGCAGTTGAACCATCGCCCATATCCCAAAACAAATCTTCCAGGATAGGTTGTCCGTTTTCAAGTGCCTGGTAAATTCCACAGTCACCAGCACATAGCCCAGTATCACCTACTAGAGTGAATTGGCTAAAAATTGAGTTGCTAAAAAATAAGCATAATAAGAAAAGTAGCCCGGTTCTCGTTTTCATAGAAAATGGATTGTACAATTTTAAAAATTTGCAGGCAGGAAAAAAGCTAGCACAGTGCGCTACTGGTTGTTTGTAGCTTTTGCAATCAGACGTGAGGTGTAAAGATATGGAAAAAATGGAAAAAAGGAAAGGAGGTAGAGAAAAAGTTGTTAAGTTGTTAAGGGTGCAAGGCTTTGTGGCACTTGACTGCTTAGGGACAGGTCTCAAATAACGGTCTGTTTTATACTTGTTAATACCCTATCCCTTAGCCATTATTGCAGACCCGCTTTTTTCTTTTACTTTAATTCAAATTCCCACATCCTAATTGTTTTATCATTGCTGGCACTTACTACTATATTCTTGTTGGTTGGATGAAAAACTGCTTCCCTTACTTCAGAAGTATGACCTTCAAATTGACACAGTTCTTTACCACCTTTAAGTTCCCATAATTTAATAGCCCCATCTTGACTTGTTGATATGATTAATTGTCCATCGTCAGAAATACTAATTGACATGATTGGAGCATTATGTCCGTTTATGGTATGTAAATGTTTTCCTGTTTGAGCATTCCATATTCTTATTTTATTATCTGCACTCCCTGTTACTATTAACTTATCGTTTGGGGTAAATGCAACACCGCTTACTAAATTATTATAACCTTCAAGTGAATACAAAACTTCTCCTGAGCTTACATCCCATACTTTGGCGGTTTTATCAACACTTCCTGTAATGATATATTTGCTATTCGTTGAAAATGCTACATCTCTAATTCCTGATTTATGACCTCTAAGATGAAATAGCTTGTTTCCAGATTTTGCATCCCATAGAATAGCAGTATAATCAAAACTTCCTGTTAAAATATACTTTCCATTCTGTGAAAAGGCAACTGAAAAAACTGATTCAGAATGTTCATCTAAACTTTTTACTTCTTTTCCATTGCTTACATCCCATACTTTAGCGGTTTTATCTATACTGCCTGTTACAATAAATTTTCCATCAGCTGAATATGCAATTGATGGAATATAACCCTTATGTCCAATTAATTTAAAAAGTTCTTTCCCTTCCATATTCACTACACTCGCATAATTATTATTATTTCCTACAACAAAATTAGACCCGTCCGGAGAAAATGCAACACTTGTCTGATAGGATGTTTTTTCAATTTTAAAAGTGGTGGTTGCTTTACATAAATTATCGGAAGTTGCGGGCGAACGTTTATCTATATTTTTATTAACCTTATGTATTATAATTTCTTTTTTAGGCTTGTCTTCCTTGGGAATAGTAGCTTTTTTTTCTACTTCAATTTTTGGAGGCTCTTCTTTTTCCTCCTTAGATATTAATGTACTTGATTTATCCTCTTTTTCAGGAATCCTTGTTTCATTTTTCGTCGGAAGAGTGTCTTTTTCTCCAGGAAGAACATTCGATGCTAAACTATCTCCTTTTTCTTCTATTAATTCAATCTTTGATTTATTTTCTGTACGATCTGGGCATTTCCATATCCCTAAGGCAATTAAGAGTACTAAAAAAATCAAAAGGATATATTTCTTATTATTATCTTTTGATTTTTCAATTTCATTATTCATTTTGTTTTTGCTTGTATGTATGTGTATAGCTTCGCCCCTAAGTGCAGTGTAAAATAAGTATCACAAGTTTTATATATTACTCCAAAATAGTCATAAATCGTATAGCCAGCGCAACCTTCACTCTTTGAAAAGCCACAGCCAAGCTCCCTTTTATTTTCGTTTGGAAATCTGTCGCCAGGTCAAGTGACCATTTTCCGACCACTTCAACAAGTAAAGGAATGTTGTGCAAACAGCCAATGGCGAAGTGGAGGGATATACAAATGCCAAAAATACAGTCTCTATTTTTAAAGGAATTCCTTTTACAGCACCTCCTATTGGCGATGTGAGATGGAATACGATCACGTTTACTAAACTTCCAAGGGGAAACCCCATAGAAAGTTTAGTAAACGCAAAGCACCAAAATCCAAAAACCGAATCCTCCTACCTCACCACCTGCAACTGCCGGGCAGTAAACTCCTCTCCTACTTTAAACATCACCACATAAACACCAGTTGGCATTCCGCTTACAATAATTTCTTCATTGACGGTACCTTGTACATTTTTCAAAAAGAAAGATTGTAAAACACGACCATTCATATCCATCAGCGAAATGGTAAGATCACTTGATTTTGAAATCTCCATATTGGCAAAAACCACATCAGTCGCAGGATTCGGACTTAGCGTCACTTCAAAGCCTTCAATGCTAACTTCCGTTGTTACTGTGATACAACTAGTCCCGGAAGTGGCTTCACACCAGCGAGCTTCAAATTCCTGTAAGAAAATATTCGCTACATCCGCATCATGAATAATCAATGTATTTTCATCATTGCGATCTTCAGCACTGGCAGACCAGTTGTGTGACCCTGTGATAACGATAGGATCAGAAGAAGGATTCGTCGCATCAATGATCGCATATTTATGGTGCATTTGTCCCGGTTGATTATCCGGAATCACATTGACGCCCTGGCCAACCAAAAAGTCATATTCAGAGCCCTGATCATTTATACTATTGATAATTCCCCTAACAGAAACGCCCTCAACATGAGCATCTCTCACCGCTGTTCCAAGTTCATTTTTAGTAAAGGATAATATTGCGAATTCCAAATCCGAATCAGCACTTTCTATTGCGTCAATAATCTTGGAAGTGGTATTATCCGAAGGAGAAAAATAGGATTCTACTTTTACCCCATTGATGTTAAATAGGTGCGGCGTATTATCTGCTTTGTCTTCTCCAAAAGTAATCGTAAATATCCCAGGCGTCGGATCAGAGCTGCCCCACATCTCTTCAAATTCCAGCGTATAGGCTTTAGCTAATGCCTGATCCTGAATCAGAATAAAATTATTATAATCATCCGCCAGGTTATTATCAGTCAGATTAGTAGAACCGGAAGACACCCAGGATTCATTTTCTGAATCTGCATCAATAATCATAAATTTATTATGCATCAATGGGTCACCGGCATTTCCTTTTACGATCGGGAAAGGCGGTGTAGGATCCTGTAAAGCTAAATTCGCAGTTTGGTCATCCGCTATGTATCGCACTTGAATACCATTATTATAGGCATTGGTCAGCGCAGCTACGATAGTAGTTCTGTTGATATTATAAAAAGAAAAATCGATAGTAGATTGCGCATTATTGATTTTATTGATGATAGCCGCTTCTACGGCAGCAGAAGTAACATTCGTTGGGGAGGAGCCATTTGAAAAATCTCCGTCCACTCCATGATTAAAGTATACTCTCATCGCTCCCGTAGAATTGGATGCGGTAGAATAAACCTTTGAAGTCGCCTGTATTGTTGTATTACCATTATTGGAAACTGGTTTTATATAATAACAAACCGCAGGATCCAAATCAGTCAGGGCCAGGCTATGATTGGTCGTCATCCCTCCTACTGTTACCGTCTCGCCCAATGCGGTAGTCGTTCCGTATTCAATAGTGGTGCTTCCTGCGACATTCGTAGTCCAATCCAGCTTGAAACCATCATTGGTAATATCGGATTGAATGGGGGTACTCGTAAAATAGAAATTATCAGCAATCTCAATATCATTGATATCTCTTAGCAATAATTGATGCATGGTATTAAACTCTGAGGAGATACCGGTAAGATTCACCGTAGCCAAAGGAATGGTTGAACCCAACAAGGGACTATCAGAACGTACAAAGATTTCAGATTGCTCTCCGTTGGCACTAAACGTATAATTACCCGCTGCAAAAGTATTTCCACCATCCTGGAAAGTTGCCCCGTTTATTTGCAACAGCTTCGCTTCATTTGCTTCGTTGACACCATTAGGTGTAGTCAGCAAAGGATCCGGTAATGGGTTTCCCGAAGAGATTACCGTATATGCGGTAATCGGATCGATTTCTAAAAGACCATTAAAAGTCTTTAGCTCCCCGGTAACCTGCACCAGGTCTCCCCTACTTACATTATCGGGAAAGTTAGCCACCGAACCCGCTCCCGGATAAGCAGCGATAGCACCAGTAGCATCCTGAATGTATCGGATAATACTTAGCTCAGCACCATTCGTTACGATACCTTCCACGGTCACGGTACTGCCTTCCGACATGTTACGTGCTACAGCGATATCAATCTGGGCAAAAGCTGAAAAGCTGAAAATAATAAAAGAAAGAACTGCAATTAATTTATTCATTATCTGGTTTATAGTTTTTGATTTAATTTTATACTACTGGACATTTTAAGGACACAAAGCGCACGGAGCATACGCAGAGGTCACAAAGATTTGAAAATCAACAAAATAATCCTCTGCGTATTTTGTGTCTTCTTTGTGATCTCTGTGTCCAAAATAATTTTGTTTAGTAGTATGATTTAATTTAGTCCAGTTTGTACTCCTAATAAAGCACTAGCAGGTTTTGTCAGAAGTATACTGAACGACCTTATGCGTTTTCTTTATCCTTTCTGTTTTTGTCTTCATAATCTTTGTGCTCTTGCAGTTCGCAATTTACCATCCAATGAATACCAAACTTATCAGTAAATAGCCCAAAATAAGCTCCCCAAAAGGTTTTGTTCAAAGGCATACTAATTGCGCCATCTACTGAAAGCTCATTATATATCCTTGTGACTTCTTCCACAGAACCGGTGTTGATGGAAATAGGAAAATTATCCCCTTGTTTTGTTGCTTTTTCAAACGCTTCGGAAGAGTCGCTTCCCATTAATATCGTTTCTTTACTGATGGGCAAAGAAATATGCATTATTTTTTCCTTGTCTGCTTCTAAAACCGGATACTCCGTATTTTTAGGCATATCCTTGAATTTTCCTACATGAGAAAATTCACCACCAAAAACAGCTTTATATAAATTAAACGCTTTCTCACATGTTCCGTTAAAGGTTAAATATGGATTTATGGTGGTCATGTTTTTAATTTTTAGATACGTTTAAATATATCTTGCCGCTTAAAATTTGGCTTCAAAAGACATCGTCCATCTCCTGCCCTGTCCAAAAAATACAGAAGCAGATTTTGCATCAAAGTCATTGAAAGCAGGAGAATTGAAGGAGTCATTATTTCGAGCATCAGATATGTAAGTCGTATTCAAAGCGTTGAGTACATTAAACCGAACGCTAAATTTATTATTCCGGATTTTAAAACCATAACCTGCATGAAAATCCAGGATGTTATAATTAGGCATTTTCCAGGATTCCCTTATTTCTTCGCCCTCTTCAACTGTTTTTAGGCTTTCCGGTTGAAAGTTTGAATAGTTCTTGCCAAAGAAGGTGGTCTTTACTTTAAAATATAAACCTTTAATGGGTTCATATCGGACAAGTCCACCAAATTGTAATTGCGCAGCATCACCAACGTGCACTCCTGTAGCATCGAATTCATATTCAACCCCGCCTTCCTCGGGAGTAGCGATCGCTGATGAATTCCAAATCCAATCCCCAATGGATACCAAACCTTCTACCGATAATTTATCGATTGGTTTAATGGCAAAATCAATTTCAATTCCTTTATGCAAGGCTTTTATACCATTTACATTCACCGGAATTCTTTCTTCAGGGTCATCAGGGTTTGCTATTGTAGGAGCAGAATCCAAAGGTTTATTATTCCAGTTGGTATAATAAGCATTAAGGTTTCCTGAGAAAAAAGAACTTTTAAAATTATATCCTATTTCAAAAGCTAAAATCTCTTCGTTTTTATAATTATTATATTCATTTGTGCGACCTCCAGTACCAACTATATATCTTTGCTGAATGACATTATTATATCGAGTCGCTTTATTTAAGTAACCCGTATTAAAAAAAACACTGTTGCTTTTATCAATTTTGTAAGAAGCTCCGGTTTTAAAAGTAGTACTTGGAATCCATATCCAATCAACTTTCTGGTTTTTTGCACTTTTAGAATCAAGTGTCAAATTGTTATCTGTCGCAAAATCTATACTATTCTGACCTGGATTATCAACCGTATAATAGGTACCATTCAATTCTAAAGGATCCTCGTAAGAAATGTAGTATGTTTCATCCCCTAAATCTAATTGCTTGTCCCACATATAATCTTCAGCTTTATAACCCGTTTTACCAGCAGAGACATTAAGGAATACGCTAAGTCGGTCATTTTTATATTCTAACAATCCAAATAGTCCGCCCCAACGAACAAAACCTTTGTTGTGATAATAATAATTATCACCTTCATATAATTTAGTCGTCTGTTGATCAATCCTGGCATTTCTATCCCCGTAAAAATGCGTTCCTCCAAATAAATCATACACTTCGCGTGTATGTTCACCTTCATAGTCTCTAAGATCGACCCCACCTGAAAGCGTCAAATTTTCATTAAAAGTATATCTGGCAGTACTCAATACACCATACCAAAAGTGGTTGTTTATACTTGCACGAATAATGTTTTCAGAATTAGTCTCCGGTTTAAAAATCGAAGTAGCAAGATTTGCCTGATAAGCTTCATCCAAATTCTCCTGACCTGTACTATCTGCATCAAAATTCCCATCAGGCCCTGTACCTCCACCATTTCCTATGGATAGATAAGCGACATTTGAAAGATAAAATTTATCACTTGCATTATAAGAATGACGCAAGCTAAATTGCGGTTTGTGATAATAATTCTTACGTGTATTAAATTCTTCCCCGTTTACAGTTCCCCAATATTCATTAAAGCGCAAACCCTTATTCTGTATGCGGTAAGATTCTATAACTTCTTGGGGTACTCCTTCTTCTTTCGCCACATCACTATCATAAGTAGCGATAGG
>JBLHJZ010000023.1:0-16542 GCA_047619515.1 Saprospiraceae bacterium
CTGGATGAAATGTATGAGGCCGCAGTGTCTGTTTTCTGTGAGGGTTATGATGATAAGATGGAATTGATCGAAAAAAAGCTAATTATTGGAGAGGTAATGGGTATTGTCCCTCCTGAGATTCCCGTGATTCCCTTGCAACAAGACCTGGAAAAAACAATAAAAACAGCGAGGCTGACCAAAGAACGGAATTCCAGTGAAAAGATTGACAAAGAACTGGATTTACGAAAAGCTACTAACCTGGTCGCCAGCCATTTGCTACATCGATTGAGTATATTGGGTATTCCCTGGGGTATCCAACAAAAGATTTCTAAAAGAGCATTTGGGAGTTTTAAAGAAATATGGCGACTGGAATGGATTCCGGATTTTGCTATTAATATAATTGAGGCGGGTATGTGGGGAAATACGCTTTTTGCAGCAGCTAATAATTTTGTAATTTCAAAAGCAAAAGAAATAAAGACGCTACCGGAAATCACCGTGTTGGTAGAATCTACACTCCACGCGGATCTGCCTGATGCCGTCAAAATACTCGTTCAATACCTTAGGGATCTATCTGCCCTGACCAAAGATGTACATAATTTAATGGAAGCTTTGCCTGCCCTGGTCAATGCCGTCAGATATGGTAGCACCCGAAAGACAGACATTGCTGCGATAGAGGAAGTTATTGAAAATATTATCCCCCGAATTTGTATCGGACTACCTAATGCCTGTACTGCTATTGATGAAGATTCAACCAAAGCAATTTTTGACCGCTTGCTCGAAGTCAACCAATCACTAAATATTTTAAACCAAAAAGAGCAGCTAAAACCCTGGTACCAGGCGCTCCGAAAAATTTCTGATGCGCCTACTATTAATGGAATCCTGAGAGGCGGAGCGGTACGGATATTATTCGACAAAGAACATTTTGATATCAATGACACCGCAACCCATATGCGGTACGCCCTATCTCCCGCTAACGAATCAACGGATGCTGCCCAATGGCTGGAAGGTTTTCTTTTTGGTAGTGGCTTATTACTCATTCATCAACCATCGCTCTGGAATATCCTCGATGAATGGATTGACGAATTATCAATGGAGCCTAACTTCAAAGAATTGCTCCCACTATTGAGAAGAACATTTGCTGACTTTTCAGGACCAGAACGACAAAAGATGATGGCATTGGTAAAACGAGAAAAAGGCCATAAACAATCCACCGCAGCATCAATAGCTTTTAATGAAGAAAGAGCACAAATTGTATTGCCTATTGCAAAGTTATTATTAGGAATCCAATGATTTTGTGAATGGCGTTTTTTTCTTCTACCTTGCGTAGCACTTAGAAGTGCACTAATTATCAATAAATCACCAAAGAGGCACTTGGTCCATCTGGATGAGATTTGCCTGTTACTAAAAAGAATTCCAGGAATGATTGAATCAACTTACAAGGATTTACACTCGCCTCAAAAATTAATAAAGCTCAGTGAATTAAAAGATAGAGAACCCAGCCATGCCTTAGTAGAAAATACGGATTTGGTAATTGTTCGTTTTGATGACAAAATTTCGGTGCTTTATGGCCGTTGTTTACATCGGGGAGCACTGATGTCTGACGGTTTTGTGGATGAAAAGGATAACTTAATTTGCGGTGTACATCAATGGGATTACCGGGTGGATACAGGAGTAAGTGAGTATAATGATAAAGAGGTGCTGCACAAGTTTAAAGCAGTGGTTCACCAAGGCTCCGTTTACGTAGATAAAGCAGAGGTCATAGCTTTCGAAGAAATACACCCCCAGCCATTTAAGCGAGATGAATACCTGGGTCAATATGCGGACACACATCCGGCTGATACAGAACCCTATACAGGTTATATCAAACATTTATCACAGCATGGACTGACGAAGTACGGCCATCACGGGCCTTCCGCTTCGATGGGTGTGGATAGAAACACACTACCGAAATGGGAAAAGCTTCAATTTTTACCCGCTCAATTATCTCGTCGTCCTTTACTTGACCACGAAGAAGTACACACTAAGGTAGTCATAGGAAAAAATGCTAAAAAGCCCTTAGTTTTAGATATTCCAATGTTTGTTTCGGATATGTCTTTCGGTGCTTTATCGAGAGAAGCAAAGATTTCTTTATCCATGGGCGCTGAAATGGCAGGAACAGGGATTTGTTCTGGCGAAGGAGGAATGTTGCCGGAAGAACAAGCAGCTAACAGTCGTTATTTTTACGAATTAGCTTCCGCTCAATTTGGTTTCTCCTGGGACAAAATAAAAAAGGTACAAGCTTTTCATTTTAAAGGAGGGCAAGGTGCCAAGACAGGTACTGGTGGGCATCTTCCGGGCAGTAAGGTAAGTGCCGAAATCGCAAAAGTACGAGGCTTAAAAGAAGGGGAAACGGCTATCTCTCCGGCTACCTTTCCTGATTTTCATGGGGTGAAAGATTTTAAAAAAATGGCTAAAAAAGTCAGGAAAGTATCTGGTGGTATTCCTATCGGTTTTAAAATAGCTGCTTCAAGAATAGAGGAAGATATTGATTTCGCTTTGAAAATAGGTGTTGACTATATCATCCTAGATGGTAGAGGCGGTGGTACTGGATCTGCCCCGACTATCTTGAGGGATAATATCAATGTACCGACGATTCCGGCATTAGCCAGAGCAAGAAAACACCTGGACAAACGCAAAGCAAAAGACGTCAGCTTGATCATCACCGGAGGTCTGCGGGTCGCCGAAGATTTTGCAAAAGCTTTGATGCTTGGAGCAGATGCGATTGCGGTTTCTAATTCCGCAATACAAGCCATAGGATGTCTGGGAATGCGAGCCTGCGGTTCTAATAATTGTCCAGTCGGTATTGCGACTCAAAAACCTGGATTACGTGCCCGCTTAGAAATTGAAAAATCAGCCCAGCAATTATATAACTTCTTTACTGCCAGCAATGATTTAATAAAAGTCATTGCCAGAGCATGTGGCTATGATGACATTTCTAAATTTGAGCATAATGACTTGAGCACCTTTGATCACGATATGCATCGACTCTCCGGAGCCAATTATGCAGGTATTCATGGGTTATAATTCCCCCGAAATCCTTTCAAAATAAAACAATGAGTAAAAATATCACCTGGCACAAAGTCTTAGAAAACCCAGCAGAACTTCCGGAAGGGCGAGTGATGACGGTCACCGCTGAACACCAAACTTTTTGTCTGACTCACTATCAGGGTACCTTTGCCTGTCTGGATAATAAATGCCCGCATCAGGGTGGTCCCTTAGGGGAAGGGTCTATTGAAAATGGCCATTTACGCTGTCCCTGGCATGGTTGGGATTACGATCCGTTGACGGGTAAATCTCCTGGAAGCTTTGAAGATGGGATAGAAGTATTCCCTGTAGATATTCGGGAAGATGGTATTTATATTGGTATTACGAAAGAAGAAGAACATGTAAGAAGTATCAGCGATGTGGTTGCGGAGACTTTAGTCAACTGGGGCCTGGATACTGTTTTCGGAATGGTAGGCCACTCGAATTTAGGCTTGGCGGATGCGCTAAGAAGACAGGAAGAAAAAGGAAAATTGCGATATTTTGGAATCCGACACGAGGGAGCTGCTTCTTTTGCTGCTTCTGCTTATGGAAAATTGACAGGTCGGCCTGCCGGATGTTTTACGATTGCGGGCCCGGGGGCTACTAACCTATATACTGGCTTATGGGATGCAAAAGTAGACCGGGCACCTTTAATTGCATTGACCGGACAAGTGGATACCCAGGTGATCGGCACCGGAAATTTTCAGGAATTAGATTTGATAAATGCTTTTAGTGCAGTAGCTGCTTTTAATCACCGGGTTCAAAAAGATAGCAATCATGCAGAATTAGCCGGTTTGGCAATGAAGCACGCTTTACTCAAAAGAGATGTAGTGCATCTTACTTTTCCTGATGAAATACAAACAATGCCTGCACCCGATGAAGCTGCCGGTACACCTGAGGGTCGTATAACACCGCTGACCATTTCTCCTCCAAAGGAAATGTCAGATTTGGCTATTCAAATGCTAAAAGATGCCAAAAGACCGATAATCATAGTGGGGCATGGTGCTCGTTTTCATATGTCGGAGGTGATCAAATTAGCGGAGGAATTAAATGCTCCGATAGTTACTACTTTCAAAGGGAAAGGGCAAATCTCAGATGCACATCCATTAGCGGGTGGCGTGATCGGACGTAGTGGTACCCCTATTGCTTCCTGGCTGATGAATGAGTCGGATTTAATTTTGGTATTTGGCGCTTCTTTTTCAAAACATACCGGAATTACGCCCAAGAAGAAATTGATACAAGTCGATTTCGATCCGCTGGCTTTAAGCAAATTTCACAAAGTCGACTGTGCCGTATGGGGAGAAATTTCCGTGACAGCTAAGTTGTTTTACGAAAACTTAAAAGGCGAAACAACAACGATAGACCAACGACCAATCGTAGCCGAAAGATGGGTGCTTTGGCATGCAGAAAAGCAAAAACGCTTGAAAGATGACCGGGGGCAAGGCGTAAGTTCAGCCGCTATTTTTGAAGCGCTAAATAAATTTGCTCCGGAAGATGCGGTGATGTGTGTAGATGTTGGAAACAATGCTTATTCCTTTGGGCGCTATTATGAAAGTAAATCCAATAACCGCTTTTTGATGTCGGGTTATTTGGGCTCGATTGGATTTGCATTACCTGCATCATTGGGAGCTTGGGCCGCTGTTGGTTCGGAGCGAAAAGTTATCGCCGTAGCCGGTGATGGCGGATTTGGACAATATATGACTGATTTTACGACCCTGGTTAAATACAATATGAATGTAACGGTCATCGTGGTGAATAACTCAGAATTAGGTAAGATTTCTAAGGAACAGCGAGCAGGAGAATTTGAAGTTTGGAAAACAAAATTAGTAAATCCTGATTTTGCTCAATATGCGCGTTCTTGTGGCGCTTTAGGTTTTAGAGTAGAGAAAAAAGAGGATTTAGCAGCAGCGTATGAGGCCGCCATTGGTCATAATGGCCCGGCTCTGGTCGAGGTTATTGCTGATGTAACTTTGATTTGATTCTTTTTTTGCTGTTAGCTATTGGCTGTTAGCTTCTCTTCTATCGTGTCCTTTTACTGCATCTTTTATCGCGTTATAGAGAAGCTAACAGCCAATAGCAAACAGCTTATAATAGCCCCTTCAAAACCGAACCCCCACCGTCAATCCACCCAAAACGATAGCCCCTTCCCCCACATTTGCTCCTCTCTGAGCGATATTTATTTCATACCCAACCGCAAGATTAGGAGCAATAGTGATCTTTTTCTGAATAAAAAATAGATAACCTATAACCGCAGTTGGTTGTAAAACGATGATATCTGTTTGCCCGACAAGTTCATTAGCTGTTCCGATTTCATCTTTCCAGTCTATTTTATTAAACCAAAGATCAGTACGTCCGCCAAAGAAGAGGCCAATATTTTCGGGTTTCAAATAATATCGGTAGCCCAGTGTTCCTCCAAATCCTCCTCCTTCTTCGAGTTGATGCTCCCCTGCATTCCCATGACGGGCTATGTTATAGCCGACACGTAAGGCTACACTATGATGAGCAGCCCAACTTAATTCCACGCGCAAACCGGGTAGCGCACCTGTCGGATATTGTTGATATTCCAGGCCAATCTCTTTATATTTTCCTGTTTCCTGTTGCGCATTTAATTGGCTTAGGAACAGCAATCCGAAAATAAATCCAAAAACATATTTTAGCATAATGGAAGATTTTCTAAAGCCTAGCAGCCTGTCGGAGAACTCCGCCTCATGCCTGAAACACACGGGGAGGTATCTGAGTGAGTTACCGTATTGGCGATTCTCAGACCAGTTATTTTGCTTCTCCGACAAACTGCTAGTAAAGCTTAAAAATTTGGTTAAAATTACTTCTGGTGCTTTTGAGCCATGGCAATTGCAAAATTGATTTGTCTTCTTTGAATTACAGGTGATGATTGCTAGGCTTGTGACCGACTACGCCTTGAGGAGCCGCTACGACGCGACCTCACAAGGCGCAGCCGATCACCCCGTCACAAGCGAAGCGACCACCATCTGTGAGTTAAGCTCTTCCTGCGATTGCCATATCTTTTAGCTTTTGTGGCCACTTGTTTTACATTATTGTGATTGTCATTCCTATTACACTTTTGTACTTACTAGCAGAAGGTATTTTAATTACCTTTATGTTTTATGATTGCTTCTACTTTTAGGTATAGTTATTAGTAACCTGTCCCTTAAGCACTGCGAACAACAATTTACAAATATTGACTGTAATGCTGAGTATGAAAACTATTTTAAATAAACCTCTGGCCTTATTTCAATCCCCTTTTTTTATTAAACTTTTTAATTGGGAATACTGGCCGGTTTATTTAACTAATATCCCAACGGTGTGTTACTGGCTATATTTTGCGATAAGAGCCCGGCAATTATTTTTCTTTAGTGCCGTCAACCCTGTGATAGAAACCGGTGGTGTGTTGGGAGAGTCCAAGATCAATATTCTCAATCGAATCCCAAAAGCGATAATTCCAAAAACGATTTTTATAGCAATAGGGAGGGCAAATCTGGATTATATTTTAAAAGCAGCGAAGGACGAGGGGATTTGTTTTCCACTAATCGTAAAACCAGACATTGGCGAGCGTGGTTTTTTAGTAGAAAAAATAAACGATGAAAAAGCTTTCGCAGATTACGTGAATCGGGTAAATGTGGATTTTTTAGTCCAGGAATTGATTACTTATCCGGTAGAAATAAGTGTGCTATACCATAGAATGCCCGATAAGGAAAAAGGAAAGATTACGTCTGTTTGTATTAAAAAAATGCTGACGATTACCGGTGACGGGGTTTCTACTATCGAAACATTAATGAAAAACTATCCCCGTGCTAGTTTGCAATTAAACCGCTTTCAAAAAGAACAGCCGGCTATTTTGAAAAACATTCCGGCAGCTGGTGAAATTCGTATTTTAGAACCAATAGGAAACCACAGCCGGGGCACTACTTTTCTAAATGGTAATCAACATATAGACAAGCAACTCGAAGCGGTTTTTGATAAAATATCTTTACAAATGGAAAATATGCTTTATGGACGATTTGATATGAAATGTCAAAGCATAGCAGCATTGAAAGCAGGAAAAGGCTTTAAAATTCTAGAATTTAATGGCGTTGCAGGTGAACCGGCACATATTTACGATCCTGAGTATCCTCTTATTCAAGCCTATAAAGATCTTTATCAGCATTGGAAGATCATCTATCATATCAGTCAAAAACAAATGGCAAAAGGGATCTCTGTGATGACCTGGAAAGAAGCAGTAAGGAGTGTCAAAACTTATCGTGCCTATATGCGTAATGCTCAAAGAGGAACTATCGCATGAGTTTGTATGCTTATTTTATCACCGCTTTTTTATTGAGTGCTTTGGGGAGTGTACCGGTTGGTATTATCACCCTGACAATCATGAAGCGCACCATAGAGGCAAGTAAGCAAGCGGGATTAATGATTGCTTTGGGCGCTACGATCCCTGAATTTATTTATACCTATGTGGCATTATATAGTTTTGATTTTTTAAACGATAATATCGAGATTAATCAAAATATTCAAATAGCGACGATTATCGTTTTCTTCTCTTTGGCTATTTATTATTTATTGAAAAAAGTAGTGGCACCAAAAATGATCAATCCAAAAGATAATTACTTTGATTTTTTTCGAGGTGTTTTGGTAGCTTTTATGAATTTGCTGGTGCTTCCTTTTTGGGTATTTATAGCGCTTTGGTTAAAATCCTACGAATTTTATTTTTCGACACAAAGCCAAATGCTGACCTTCTCTTTAGGTTCTGCTTTAGGCGCTTTGGTTATTTTTCTGGCTTATGTTCAGTTAGGGGTTTTTATTATTAAAAAAAAGAATACCATTATTTTATACACTAATAAAATAGTTGGCGTGATATTTTTGAGCTTAAGCTTTTATCAGCTTATTCAGTTTTTTTAGAGCATGTTGGGGATTTGTTTTTGGAAGCGAAAATGTTCAGTTTTGGGTTCTCGGAAAACTTTTTTTTAGCCGCATAGCTGGCTACGTGGCTCAAAAATAGTGAAGCGAGGTTCCGGAAATGGACATTTGCAGCCCGAAGGATAAATCCCCAACATGCTCTTAGCAAAGTGAACGACCTCCATTATACTTTCCTGCACTAAAGAAATTTCACTCCATAATATAAAGTGATTGCCACCTGTCACCATTTTTACTTGAACAGAAGGGCTGTTAATCACCATTTCCTTTACAAAAGGAGCATTCCCGGCAGGTACGATATCATCTTCTTCTCCCTGAATGACGGTCACGGGTATCGTTATCCCTTCCCAACCTGCCATCATCTTTTCCAACTCTTCTTTTAAGGGGATGATTTCCTGATTACAAACATTTAACGCAGGAGGGATCAACCACCGAATGAGTGGAAAATTCAAGACCAAACGCCAGGTATTTGAAGGTTCCAAGCCAGGGGAAACAGAAGGAGCGACCATGACCAGACCATCGGTAAGTTCGGGGTATTCGATAGCTGTTTTGGCAATGACCGGCCCACCCATTGAATGACCGACCAATATTTTTTTGCTGCCGGGAAAGTCTTTTAGCACTTCCGCCAATAGGTTTGCCTGAACAGCTAAAGACAATTCCGATTTCCCGAAATCTGAATACCCGAAACCTAGCCTGTCTATGGCAATCAAATTTATACCACGAGTAAAACTTGTATCAGAAAAATAATCCTCATAAGCTGATAATGACCCGGGAGAGCCATGGACTAATACGACCAGGGGCAGGGAAGAATCATCGCCAATCTGGAGATAGTTAAGCGTTCGGGTATTTATTTTTTTTTGTTTAAAAGCTGGCTTTTTTTGGCCCTTGCTAATAACTGCCTGAGTGAGCGTGTCAATATCATAGCGCATTTTTGCAAATTCCATTCTCCCCAGTACAAAAATCAAGGCCATAATGGTTAATAGCCAAAATCGTTTTCTGAGGCACCACTTTTTTTTCGCCTTGCTCATAATTGCTTTAGTTGTTTGTGATATAACAGGTAAACTTATTTGCCCTGTACAGTTAAACTTGCTTGCAGCATTTGTAAGAATTATTATTCGCTTTCTCGCTTGCGAGAAACCATTCGTGTCCATTCGTGGCTAATAAAAGAAAAAAGGGGTTTATCCCAGTATCAATGATCACAGTTAGAAATAGATAATATTCTTGTACCCATGCTTACCCAGCCAAGCAAAACAAGCCCTTTGCTTATCGGGATATAATTTGCCCGCTACATTACATCCTCCACGAACCAGTCCTTTCGTATTTCCAGCAAGCTTAAATCTAACTGTTTTTTAGTGGCAGCCATCAATTGTTCAGGGTCATTTCCCCTGATTGCTTTTCCATAATGAACCTTAGCAAAAGTTTTACGTTTGCCAAAACACTGTAAAAAATGCCGGATAAAAGTATCATCCCCTACCCAAAAATCACTGGTTCTCTGGTATTCCAGCGCAACGGGATAAATCGGAAACCCCGCAATAGCAGCATCCCTGAACATTCCGGGTTTGAATGCAGTCGTCTGTCCATTTTTATGGGTAGTGCCTTCCGCAAAATTGATAATAAAATAACCTCCGGCGATCGCATTAGTGATATCTTCCCGTGCTTTTTTTCTACTTTCAGGGCTCTTTCTGTCTACAAAAATAGCCCCCGAAGTACGGGCAGCAATACCGATTACCGGCCAATGGGCTACCGCTGCTTTTCCAACCGGTAAGGCAGGCGTATCTTTCAATAAAAGAAAGGGATCAACATAAGAACGATGGTTGCACACCAGCAAACCGCCAGTTGTCGGAATATCACCTGCTACTTTTACAGTTATACCAAGGACAGGAAAAAAAATTTGAATATATTCTTTGCGTAATCGGATACCTCTGTCTAAATTCGGGCCGGTAAAAATAGTTTTCACCAAATACCGGGATACATAAAACATCGCTCCGGCAGAAAAGAAAATTAACCGAAATACGGCACGAAGGTAGGCGATCATTAATTTATTTTTCTTGTAAAAGCGATAAAATCTCTGAAGGTAAATTTCTTAAATCCAATAACATCAACCCATCAAGTGCATCTGAAAAATCCGGGTCAATATTAAAACCAATAAAGCGGGCATTCAGTTTAGTATATTGTTTTAAGAGTACAGGCACCTTTATATGCCCGGGCTCTATACTTGCCATAAAATTTTCCAAATCTTTTAAGTTTGTTCCTTTGATGCCTTCCATGTTGATCGTTTTTAAAGGAGGATCAAAGGGAGTCCGTGGGCGAAACCAACCCGCAGCCGTTTCATCAAAAAAATGTGTTTTGACAAATGCTACGATCATGCTTTTAGAAATCTCCGAGTAGTATTTGCTAATACTAACCGGGCCGATGAGGTATCGATAATCTGGGTTTTTGAGAAGATAATATAGAATCCCCTGCCACAACAAGAAAAAGGGTAAATATCCTCGCTGATATTCCGGTACGATATACGAGCGACCTAATTCTACCGATTGCTCCAATAATTCATGGGCATCGGGCTTTATTTCGAACAAACTATGTATGTAAAATCCGTTTATCCCTTTTTGTGAAAAAATATCCGCACCAGGGCCTACTCTATATCCACCAACTACTTTTGACTGCTCGGTATCCCAAATGAAAAGGTTATAATAAAACTCATCGAATTCGTCTATGTCCATTGCCTTGCCGGTTCCCTCCCCGACGGATCGAAAAGTAAGCTCCCGTAAGCGGCCGATTTCTTTTAAGAGATTAGGAATTGCATCGGCCATTGCCAGGTATACTTCGAATTGCCCCCGGACAGTCAACTTAGCCTCGGGCGGAAGTCCGGCAATTTCAGCTTGCAGGAAATTCTTTTCAATTGGTGCAATTAATTCCTCCATAATTTTCGGATAATCATTGGCCACACATCGAAATTTGCCCCTCCATCCAATGAGGCTGAAGTCGCAGTATATCTTTTTGAGGATCCAGGTATAACACCAACCAATCATCCTGTCTTTCTGCCTTTCCACAAATTTGGACCTGATCTGCCACATATTCTAAAACCGCATCCCGAAGAGGTTTCCCCTCTTTGTCTAAAAGCAAAAAATAATTGGTTTCACCAGTTTCCTCTTCTACACGAAGCACAGAAGGGACACCACCGGAAATACATCGGATAGCACAAGACCGGTGTGGCTTTCCATAGCCGGGTTTCATAACTCCGAAAGCACATTTCGGATCGTAAATTTCTCCGCGTAATTTTATGTCTCCCAAAGTTTTTTTAACAGGACGGTAAGCTGGTTTATTTTCTGCACCAAAGCCAGCAAAAGAAGCGGGCCCTTCGGAAAGTTCGAGTAATGTTTTATTGTCATAAAAGATTCGAGTACCACGAAGTTTTACCGTTTGGTTAGTGAGGTTTTTTTGTTCTTCTTCTTCTATCCCGGCTATTGTAGCTTCTGCTCCGAGTTTACCAAACCCCACTAAAACAATGCTTTTGACTTGTTGGCCTCCTGATGGTGATTTTTCTAATACCTTGAGCATAGGTACAGGTTCTTTTATCAAGACACCTTCCATTTCTGTCAATACACCATATTCAAAAACAGCTGCTGTAAATCCTTTTTGGGACAGTACTAAGATCGCTGCAACCAAGGGCACAATGACAAATAAGAGCCATACGAAATGCTTAGTTTTAGTGGAGTGGCTCTCAGGAGCTTTATCTTGCCATCCAATATAGAAGTCATCTTTCCTGTTCATTTTTTTGGGTTTATCACTGTTTAAATCTTTGCACAGGGACGCGCTGTTCCTTCCGGATAAGGCTTTGGATTGATATACACTTTAGATCCGATTATCTTTACATCATAGGTGGACACTTTCTCAGTAAATGGAGGAGGAGACTGGCCATTTTGAGGAGAATACTGGTAACCATGCCAGGGACAGGTAATGCAGCCGTCTACAATTTTTCCTTCCCCCAAGGGGCCGTTTTGATGTTTGCAAATATTATTAACGGCAGAAAGTTTTCCCTCGTATTTAAAAATGGCGATATTCTCACCAGCCACCAGCAATACTTTTGCCCGATTTTCAACAATTTCATCCACCTCACAGACCGGTACAAAACCGTCCTTTTCCACCTCACTTGGCTTATGTTCCCGCCGCTTTTCTAAAAGAGCTGCCAATAGGTGTAACCCTGAAACGGTTAAAACCCCCAGCCCTAAAACGCCTATCCTAACTGGTTCATTTTCCAGTTGGGCAATCCCAAGTAATACATGTAAGACCAACAGTGCATAGGCAATATAAACAAGCATATGCAAACTTTTCCAGACATATGGGCTTAAGTTTTTTAACCAAAAATCATGACTGGTGACCGCCATCAAAAGAAGGATAATTAAAGCAAAAAAACCGAGTACCTGAAAGGGGAAATTAGCAAAAGAAGCATAGTGGGTATTGGAGCTAAAAACAGAAACTAATGGATCTGCATTTCCCAGCGCATGGAATTGAATGATATTAAAAATACCATGAATCAATGCGATGGTACACATCGTCACCCCCAAATGCCGGCGATTGTATAATAGCGGTAAAAACCTTGGATTTATTCGAGCTAAAGGGCCAATGGAAAGAATAACATGTAACATCAATAACGACAGGGAACCAGTCGCTCTGATAATAATCGTCTCAATAGTGATCTCCGAATGAAACACCACTTGCAAGCCAATGAAAGTCACCAAATACAAGGCTATTAGCCCGGCCATTATTTTATCGTACCTTTTCTTTTGCCGATTCCAAAGAACGGGGCTGTAGGCGTTACTCATATAGCTACTAAATTATTCAGGTATAGAAAGGGTGGTCTGCTCTATATCCGTTTTTGATGACTGGGTAGAATATTCCTGAGGCAATTGGTCTTGCGGGAATGTTTTAGGAAAACACCAGCACGCTGCAATGAAAAACCCTGCTAAAAGAAAGGGCAAAATTAACCAAATCAAGCGATGTCTTTTTCTTAGGCTCGGGGTCATAGGTTTTTTATTTATGGTAACAGTATAAAAGGCTTTAGTTTGTTCGGCAGCGTGATGCAGGCTAAAGCCTATAGTACTTTCGTAATAAAATTGGCCATAAAGCAATAGCGCCGGGTAATAACAAAAAGCGTAAACCCAGGCTCGTTCCATTGGTTCCGGTATCTACTTTATAAACACCTTTGAAAATAAACCATAAGCCAAAGAGAAGGCCGAGACCAATATAAGCATAAAAAACAGTTACGGATAATTCTATAAATTGTATCATGCTGGTCGGTAAAAGAAAAGGGTTTTAGATTGATAGGTTTATTCTTCCTCCTCGTGAGTCACATCAGGTCGTTCATCTTCTTCATGTAAGGTAAGCCAAAAATTATTAGTTCCTAATCCGAGGATGCATTTTATCTTTTGCATATTCAACAACTCCAAAAGCCCGAGAAAAGTAACGATAGCGTGTACCCGGTTTTCACATTTTCCAAATATTGCTGTAAAACTTGTTTTCTCTCCTCTTTTTACTCTCGAAAGGATAAAAATCTGCTGCCCGGGCACTGTATGGCTATAAGCATAAACCTGATGAACAACTTTCTTATTCCGATCTTCCAGTTTGGCCAGAAGGTTTTCAAAAGCTTTCATTAATTTAAACAAGGTCAAAGATTCTAACTCAATATCAACTAATGCCCGCTCTGCAATCTTCTTCAATTCTTTAGCTGTATTTCCTCTCGGACTTCTAAAAGAACGATCCTCTTCCAATGTTCTCATTTCTTCCAGAATACTCTTATAGCGTTTGTATTCCATCAATCGGGCTACTAATTCCTCCCGTGGGTCAATCTCATTGCCTTCCTCATCCACCGGTTTACGCGGGATCAGCATTTTGGCTTTGATACGCATCAAAGTAGCTGCCACCAGAATAAACTCACTAGCGAGGTCTATGTCTAAGGATTCGAGCTGCTGGATATAGGACAGGAAATCGTTAGTGATTTTAGAAATAGGGATATCGTTAATGTCTAATTCATCGCGTTCAATGAAGAAGAGCAAAAGGTCGAAAGGACCTTCAAATTGCGGTAAGACTATATTATATCCGGCATCCATAGCTTGCAAAGGTAAAGAAAATAATGAATAGAATATTGCAATCGGTACTCACTTTATTTGCCAAGTTTAAAGCCATTCCAGGTAGTTTTATTAAATTGCAGCTTTTAAAAATCCATCATTTTGTCAAAAGGAAAATTATATCTTATCCCTGCCCCTCTCGGTGAAGGCGCATTAAACACGATTCCGGCTTATGTGATAGAAATATTACACCGCCTGGATTATTTTATTGCAGAAAAGGCGAAAACAGCCAGACGGTTTATAAAAGAGACCGATCCGGTAAAGCCTTTCAGCGAGTTACATTTTTTTGAACTCAACAAACATACCCCACCAGGGGAAATACACTCCTTCCTGAATCCTGCAAAAGAAGGCCATGACATTGGCTTATTGTCAGAAGCCGGATGTCCGGGAGTTGCAGATCCAGGGGCTGAGATTGTCAAAATAGCGCATAAAAACGATATCCAAGTCATTCCGCTCGTCGGCCCTTCTTCCATTTTGCTGGCGCTAATGGCCTCGGGGATGAATGGACAGTCTTTCGCTTTTCAGGGTTATTTATCTCCCAAACCTATTGAATTGGCAAATGATCTGAAAAGACTGGAACAACAATCTGCAAAATTCAAACAAACCCAGATTATTATAGAAACCCCTTATCGTAATAATAGATTCATTGAACAGGCGATCAAAACACTCTTACCTACGACCCGTTTTTGTATTGCAGCCAATCTTACTTTAGATAGCCAATTTGTCAAAACACGGACAATCAAAAATTGGAAAACGCTAAAAGCGCCGGATCTTCATAAAGTGCCTGCGATATTTTTGATACAGGCGTAGGGGAACAAGGGCACCACCTCACAGGCGAAGCGATCACCACGCCTCTTCGATGAATTTCAGAAATCTGATTTTTAACAAATAATTAGTAGCATACCATCGTTTTTAAGGGTAATTTAGGAACAGGGTTTGAAACCATTAAAGTAACTCAGAGTCTAAAAGGAAAGAAAACGATAATTGATGAAAAGACAAATTTCCATATTATTTCTTCTGTTTGCAATGACTGCCTATAGTTTTGCTCAGACTTCCAATAAGGAACGTATTGAGCGAATCATGATTGATGGCGAGGTGGTCTCTGCCTTAATCACAGAAACGGATACCATCATGATAGCCGATCTGGAGGAGGTTTCAGTTTCCTCTCCGCTAAGTTTTAAAGATGATGAAGAACGAAAGCGATATCGAAAATACAGATACTACGCTAATAAAGTCTACCCTTACGCAGTAGAAGCCATCAAGATATTCAGAGAAGTAGATTATGTCACCCAGACGATGAGCAATAAAAAGCGTAAAAAGCATATCAAAAGGCTCAATAAACAACTTAAAGAAGAGTTTAAAGAACCTTTGAAAAACCTTACCAAAACCCAGGGCTTGATTATGATCAAAATGATCGAAAAAGAGTTGGGTAAATCTTTTTATGATTTGGTCAAAAGCCTTCGTGGGGGGCTTACTGCCGGCTATTGGAATCAGCTAGGTAAGTTCTATGGGTATCACCTCAAAGAAGGTTATGTTGTTGGCGACGATCACTTATTGGATCTTGTTTTGCACGATTTTGATATTTCGCATGATTATAAGAAGTGAATGGTGTTCCCTATTTTATCCGCTTATCTTGTTGACCAAATAATTATAAAAAGAGTATAATTTACTACCTTTATGCTGGTGACACGATGTGTTGCAAGTATATAATAAACAACATGTTACAAAATAATAATTTAGTGATATGAGCAAAGATTCGATGTTCATTGTCATTGAAGGGCTTGACGGTTCCGGGAAAACATCTGTTTCCAGGCAATTGGCGTACTTTCTTCAATTAGCGTTTGATAAAAAAGTAAAACTTACTTTTGAACCTCATGATCCCTCCTGTGGTGGCCTCTTCATCAGACAGGTGCTGGAAAAAAAAATAAGCGATTTTTCTCATGAAACATTGGCGCTGGCTTTCGCTGCTAACCGGATGGATCATTGCGACCGGGAAATTAATAGTTGGCTAAATGAGGAGGGCAGCATAGTAATCTGTGATAGGTATTACTTATCCTCTTTGGTTTATCAGTCCAATGAGAAATTCCCATTGGAGGAAGTTATGGATATAAATAGCCACGCCAGAAAACCTGACCTTATTTTTTTTCTTGATGTCAGTAATGAAGTATGTTATGAAAGGATGAATATTAGGAATAAGCCCAGAGAGTTATTCGAGGAAAATTTATCAGCAACGAGGAATAAATACTACAAAGCGATTAGTTTTTTAAGAGAGACTAAAAAGGAGACCATAGTCAATATTGATGCTAGTGGTACGATAGAAGAGGTGTTGAAAGAGATGGTTGCATCAATTGTAAAACATAAGCCAGCCTGGCAAAATGAACTGTTGTCGCTATTTAAATCTTTTCATTTAATACAACCTCATGTCTTTGACCTAAATGGCCATTTACCTACTAAG
>JBLHJZ010000024.1:0-16249 GCA_047619515.1 Saprospiraceae bacterium
ATATAGACAATGGAAGAAAACAGAAAAATAGGCTTATATAGCTGTAATATTTCAATATTTTGGTTTGAATATTTTTTGTTATCCACAAGGTGAGAAAAATTGTGGAAAAAAACACAAAAACCAACACAAAAATTAAATTGCGTAAATCCATATTGATACAATCGTATATTGGCTGTTTGGTAAGTATTTGGAATAATGTTTTGTGAATAGTGGAATTTGGATTTTGGGTGGTAGTGCGGGTGTAAATATGCTTGGTAAGTTTAAAGTTCTGACTTAACTTTGCAAAGAATATAGTGTAAAGGAGTAGAGAAAATACCTAATAAGGAGGAGAATGGCCAGATATAAACCAAGTCAAACACGACAATAAAATTCATTCATATTCCTAAATTTCAATAGAATAATTATGGCAAAATCTAAATTAGAGTACATTTGGCTTGACGGCTATAAACCAACGGCAAATCTCAGAAGTAAGACCAAGGTCGAAGAAGATTTCAGTGGTAAACTGGAAGACTGCCAAGTATGGGCTTTTGATGGTAGTTCAACTCAACAAGCCATGGGAGGATCTTCGGATTGTCTCTTAAAGCCTGTAGCTATCTTTCCGGATCCTGCCAGACAGAATGGATATCTAGTGATGACAGAGGTTTTAAGTGCCGATGGTACTCCTCACCCTTCAAATTCAAGAGCATCCATCAATGATGATGATAATGATTTCTGGTTTGGATTTGAACAAGAATACTTTATCATGGACGTGAATACTCAACTGCCGCTCGGCTTCCCGATTGGGGGATATCCTGGGCCACAGGGGATGTACTATTGCTCTGTTGGTGGTAAAAATACTTGGGGAAGACCGTTTGTCGAAGAGCATGCTGATTTGTGTATTGCCGCTGGTCTTAACTTTGAAGGAATCAACCAGGAAGTTGCTGCCGGCCAATGGGAGTTCCAATTATTTGCTAAAGGAGCTAAAAAAGCCGGAGACGAAATGTGGGTTGCAAGATATTTATTGGATCGCTTGACGGAGCAATACGGCTATTATATTGAATTTCATCCTAAGCCGGTAAAAGGAGACTGGAACGGTTCGGGAATGCATGCTAATTTCTCAAATACTACCTTGAGAACCTGTGGATCAAAAGAAACATATTTGCAAATTTGCGAAGCGTTCAGACCGGTTACCAAAGAGCATATTGATGTTTATGGTGCTCATAATGATCAACGATTGACCGGATTGCATGAGACGGCTTCTATTACCGATTTTAGCTATGGTATTTCTGACCGTGGTGCTTCGATTAGAATTCCAATTATCACTGTAGAGAAAGGTTGGAAAGGTTATTTGGAAGATCGTCGCCCTGCTTCCAACGCAGATCCATACAGAGTGGCTGCAAAAATTATAGAGACGGTCAAAAGTGCAAAAGTTACCGAAATGGCTGGATAAGCCTTTGTTTTAATAACGATATTTAAAAGCCTGATGGAATTTTCCATCGGGCTTTTTTGTGCTTTGGAGCGCTTTGATTATTGGTTATTTATTTTACTCAGTTGTAGTTTTCCTTTTTATTTTATTTGGACATAGAGAACCCAAGAGACTAAAAAAGAAATAGATTAACGAGCCAGGCAACCCTTTTTAAAAAATTCTCGTGTTAGGGGTTGAAAGCAATTATTAACCTGATAAAAGCTATCAATAATGAAAAACATATTCGCCCTCCTTTTTCTTATGGGTTTGTATTTTATTGGGAATGGTCAAAATAAGCGCTTTGAATTTGTATATTCGCTAACCACGATAGGTTGAAATTCCAAACATGCTCTAAGGAATGAATAATTGCCAATAACAAATTTGAATGACAAACGAAGCGCTCATAGCACTCATCAAAGCGTGTAAACGAAAAGACCCCCAAGGTCAAAAAGCGCTTTATCGGCATTTCTATAATTATGGAATGACGATATGTTCGAGATATGCAAGAAATCAGGAAGAGGCGAAAGAAATTATGAATGACGGCTTTGTAAAAATATTTACCAAATTAGATCAATATAGTTATTCGCTGTCCTTCAAAGCCTGGGTCAATAAAATTATGGTGAATACCTCAATTGATCATTACCGAAAATATCAATCCATACCGAAGACAGTAGACTTGATTCATGCACAGCATATAGATACGAATCAACTTGTGTTAGAGAATCTGGCTGCCGCAGATATTTTAAATTTGGTACAACATCTTTCTCCATCTTATAGAATGGCTTTTAACCTCTTCGTTGTGGAAGGATACAAGCATGAAGAGATTGCAGAAAAACTGGGCATAAGTGCAGGAACTTCAAAATCTAATCTGGCAAAAGCAAGACTCAAATTAAAAGTTATGATCCAGGCATTAGCTGATAAAAAGAGTAAATATGGATAATCAGGATTTCGATAAAATATTTTCTGGTGGACTGGGAGAGGAACAGGAGTTTGACTTTCGGGAATCTGATTGGGAGGAAGTAGCAGAAGCTATAGCGTCTAAATCAAAGGATAGATTATTATGGTGGCGATGGTTGATCCCGATTATGTTTATTGTATTTGGCAGCGTTATTTATTGTTTGGTTTCTGATTTGAAAGTAACGAAAAGAGAAGTTTTAGTTTTAAATGAAAAATTATCTGCCCGGCAAATTGAAAAAACAGACACGCTATATAACAAAATAACAATCATAACCTATGATACGATTCATCAGATAGTCACCAAAGAAAAGGGAAGAACTAAAAATAATTATAGTGTAAATCAACCCATTGAGTTTTATAATAATGAAAGCAGTTTTAATGATAAATCAAATACAAAAAGGGCTGACACCAATGAAAATATAAACTATAAAAATGTAGCAGAACTGATTCCAGTAATCTCACTTTCCGAAATTCCGCTTAAAGAAGTGGAAATACAAATAGACAAAGAGGAAGAGCATTTCTATTTGACGGAGACACAATTTCCGGAAAAGAAAAGAGGAATAAAAGATAAATTTAAAATTGGATTGACAAATGGATGGGCCGTGACGGAGAATTATTCGGCAATCGATTCTACATCAAGTGTAAATGGATTGGGGAAAAAAGTAATGCTGGATTTTGGACTTAGAGGTGAATGGGCATTCAATAAGCATCTCAGTACGATTGCTACCGTGTCGATTGAGCATGTCAGGTTTAATTCCTTTGATAAAGTAGTTGATAAACTTGCAGTATATGAGGCAGTATTACCTGATGCTAGTGGAGGATTAATAAAAGCCAGAACTTCTCAGACAAATTTGAATTATAAATTAGGCGTAAAGTATTTATTTGGTGCGCATAAAAAATGGACGCCATATGCAGGTGTAAATATTGAAGCACAGTCCAGGTTGATCCAAAAAGCGGAAGCTTCCTATTTTTATGCTTATCAGGAAATAAACACTAAATCAGCGGAATATAGAAATCCGGATTTTAAAATAACCGCACTGACTCTATTCGCAGGTTACGAGTACCAGTTTTCAGGTCGGTTCAGTTGGCAGGTAGAAGCATGGCATCGATTTAATTTTAATAAAGAGATTGATCAAATATATGCCAGGTTTGGAATTCGAAATACGGTGTTATATCATTTTTAAATCCCTCTTAAATTTCATTTTTGTGAAAAATATATGGCCAGTTGTTTTTTTATTATTGACTATAAATTCTTTTGGACAGAAAGGTTTTAAAATCAATATTTTAAGTAGCCTGGACTATTCTTTTCTGGGAGATTTTAACCGGGAATATGCCTTTGATCCATCTATTGATTATAAAGCTCCACTGGGGGGTTCGCTTGATATTTCATTTGAAATCGAAAGTGGGCAATCTTCTTCTTTTCAAACAGGAATAAGATATTCGAAGAAAAATTATTATCCTGATTTCGAAATAACCTTGTATTATGGTGGCCAATTGACTTTTGAAGGAAATAGTATTTGGGTACAATTGCCTAAGCTTATGAAACTTCAATACCAAACGATTTCGATCCCGATTACTCATAAGTACTATTTTAAAAAAGGAAACCAATGCTCGTTTTATATACTGGTGGGAGCTGTTGCAGGTTTTAGGATAAGTAAAGAGGAAAGTTTTGAAGATTTTTTTTATAATACTGACGTTGATTATGAGATTAATAAAATCTCTGCCAGAGATCAGCAAATACAATTATTCAATACAGCAATAGAAATTGGGGGAGGTATGAATTTAAAAATAAGAAAAGATTTGGCTTTAATTTTTCAGTTTCACGCTCATCTATTTGATTTTCGAAAAGCGGAGGATCAATTAATGGAAATCTGGCCACAGGTTTTTGAGGATAATAAGGTCTGGTGGAAAGATAGTTTTTTACCACTTGGTCAGGCATCTTTAGGGCTGGGCATTCAAAAGTCTTTTTAATATCAAAGCGATGAAAAATATTTTCCTCGGAGTTTTTTTACTTTTCCCTTTTTATTCCTTCGGTCAGTCAGGCCTTCGACTCAACCTTATGAGTAATCTCAATTACACTGTCGGGGAATATAATCATGATGGTGAAGTCTCCTGGTTTAGAGATTCGTTCGAGTATAAAATGCCATTGGGGTATTCAGCGAGCCTTGAAATGGAATTCCAGATTGATCCCTCGTTTTCAATGGTAAGTGGAATCCGTTATTCACATAATATAATGTATCCCCGGGTGCAACTCTTTTATTTTGTTGTAGTTATTCAAACGTCAGAAGGGGTTGTTTCGATGCAGCCTGCTTATTTGAAAAAACATGAATTAAAAATAATTTCTCTACCCATTTTATTAAAAAAATATTTTAGGACAGACAAAAAAATCTCTTATTATTTATTTGGTGGAGGCTCGATAGGTTTTACTTTTAATGAAATAGAAACGTATAAAAATATGTTTACTTACGATAATGCAGGTTTAAATATTAGGGATAAAGTGGAAGCAAAGAATGCTAAAGTCTCTTTTTATAATACCGCAATAGAAATCGGAGCGGGAACAACTATAAATCTCGCTTCTGGTATTAATCTTATCATAGAGACCTCTGCCCAGGTTTTTGATTTTAGAAAAGCTAATAAAAAAGCGGTATTAATGGATGGGGAGCTTTACTGGCAAAAAGATTCCATTCTTCCGATTGGCCAGGTTTCTTTAGGGCTTGGTCTTCAAAAAGAATTTTAATGCTCTAACGTAATAAAATCTAAAAGCTATGGAAAAAATATTTATTCTGATTCTTTGTTTTCTCAATCATTCTTTGAACGCTCAGGATTGGATCAATTGTACCAATGGTTTTCATGTCAATGATATGGTTCAAGACGATGATGTCTTATGGGTAGCTACGACAGGGGGATTGGTGAAAAGAGATTTAGACACAGGTGATAATTTATTTTTCACAAGAGGAGATAGTCCCATTCCTGGTAATAATGTTCGATCAGTGGCTATTGATGCCGATTCTAATCTTTGGCTGTCAACTGATCGCGGTTCTGCTATTTTTGATGGAAATAATTGGACCACCTTTTATGAGAAATCAGGCTTGGTGCAATTGGATAATGATGGCAGAATGATTATTGCAGAGACGGACAGTATTCATTGGTGGGATGGTCAGGATTTTGAAAGTATTGAGTTTCCCTGGTTAAATTATTTTTTGTTAACGGACATAGCGGTCGATCCCTCTGATGATGCTATTTGGTTGACTTATTACACTTTTGGTGTGTATGCTGTCTATCGATATAAGGATCAGCAATTCGAATTATTTAATCACGAAAATACGCCACTACCCTTTGAATCACCAGCGTTTAATCCTTTGCAAATAGATAATGAAGGTCGATTGTGGGTTGGAAATACGGAAGGATTATTCCGATATGATAATGAGGAATGGTTTGATTTTTCTAGTGAAATAAATGGATTTCCGCAAGGAGAAATTACCGCTATAAAAACCAATTCATCAGAGAATCTATGGGTAATTGTATCTGTGAATACAGTAGGTATAAATGACTACTTGGTTGAAATTAGGAATGATGACACTTTTATTATTCATGATCTGCCAGAGGAAATTATTGATGAAACACGGATTGGTGCTATTGGCGTTTTAGAATCATCCTCGCCACAGGTTTTAATCGGTACATTTCATTATGGTATGTGGGAATATGACCTGACTTCCTGGAGTAAAATTCCTACTTCACAATCAGCTGCATTAAGTAATAATATTTACCAGATTTTTATAGATGGCTCTACAACATATATGACTTCAGGTAGCAATTATTATTACGATGGCAATATTATGTTTACAATCAATCAGGGAGACTGGACTTTTTATATAGATAAGGATCTTCCATTTTCTATCAATGAAGGACATCCAGTCTCTATAGTTGAAAAGGGAGATAATGATACCTTATGGATACATTCCGGAGATACTTTGCTAGCGTTTGTTGATGGGGTGTGGGCTTTACCGGAACAACCAGATATTCTAAATGATGTTTTGGAAATAAATTCATTTATCCACCATGCTCCTAATGGAAATAAATGGCTGCTTGAAAAATGGCAAAGCTATCTATTTTTCGAAAGTAATCAGGGATGGCAGGTTTTTGATCATACCGAGCATGGAGCAGTGAGTGGAATTTATACAACTTATTTTACACATCCTCAGACTGGGGATTTTTGGTTGGCTTCTGCCAATGGCATTTCAATTTACGATGGTCAAAATTGGATTATTATAAAACCTTCGGACTTGTCAGGCCTGGGTTCTGACTGGGTTTATAATATGGAGATAGATGAAAATGGCGTGATATGGGCAAATACAAGAGAAGCTATTTTAAAAATAGAAAATAATACGCCTGAAATATTTGTTACTGAAATTCCGGGTTACGCAGAGTATGCTTTTCGAAATTTTACTTTCGATGCGGAGTATTTTCTGTGGGTTGGCTTAGATCATGCGATTGCAAAATTTGATGGAACCGACTGGGAAGTTTTTGATAATACCAATTCCGGTGTTCCGAATGGACAAATCCGGGAAATGGAATTTGATCAGGAAGGCAATCTATGGTTAGGAAGCAGCGGAGGGGGATTTGCGGTTTATAATGAAAATGGATTGCCTGATTATTTTTTCGAGGATTTTCACGTGGCAACAAATGATCCTGTTTCATCAGAATCAGCATCAAATTTTATTATTTCTCCGAACCCCGGATGGAAAGATACAGCTTTAAATATCAGAATTCCTGAGGAGTTTGATATAGATAATTCAAGTACACTTTCTATTTATAATAATCTGGGTCAATTGATCGAAATATTTTCCCCTACTAGAAATATGTCTGTCACTCCAATGAATTTAACCAGTGGAATTTATGTTTTTCAGCTTCGAAATAAAACGCAATCAATGATTCAAAAGGTTATTATTCATTAATGAGCGGCCTGATATCGTTGGGAATTGGGTTACAAAATTTCTTTTAGGTAACTTTATGGAAAAGCTTGAAATCTATATCAATGAAAAATCTACTCGCAATACTTTTCTGTTGTTTTATATGCGCTGTAAACGCTCAGGAATGGGTGAATTTCACCAATGGCTTGGATGTCAATGACATGGTTCAGGATGGTGATGTTTTATGGATTGCGACCTCCGGGGGTTTGGTGAAAAGAGACTTAGACACCGGAGAAAACAAATACTTCACAAGAGGCGACAGCCCTATACCCAGTAATTTTGTACGCTCATTAGCGCTAGATTTAGACCATAATCTGTGGCTTTCTACCAATGCCGGTACTGCCATTTTTGATGGGACAAACTGGACTGTTTTTTATGATAAATCAGGTTTGCTCCATTTAGCTAATGATGGTCGGATGATCATAGCAGAGATAGGGAAAATCAGTTGGTGGGATGGTCAGGATTTTGAAAGTGTGGAAACCAACCTTTCTTATGATTTTCAAGTCGGGGATATTATCGTCGATCCAGTCAATGATGATATTTGGTTGACTTACAACACTTATGGCGTATTCCATTTGTTCAGGTATAATGATGAAGGTTTTACTCTTTTTAATTATGAAAATACGCCACTTCCTTTAGAATCTTCTACTAATAATCCCTTGCTACTGGACAAACAGGATCGTTTGTGGGTGGGAACTTATTATGGCTTGTTTAGAAAAACTGCAGATGACTGGGTTGATTTTTCGACAGATATAAATGGATTTCCCGATGGGAGAATAGCTGCCATTGGAATGAGCGATAATGAAAACATTTGGGTAATTATTACGAATTGGGAAAATGGAGGATGGAATAGCTTGTTGGTTGAAATTGCCGCCGATGATAGTTTTACAATATCAAATTTTCCGGAATCAATTGCTAGAAAATCAGAATTTAATTTCCTCAAATTCTTACCTTCTGCTGCTCCTTCTATGTACATCGGTACCGAAGACGCCGGCTTAGGGGAATATGATTTATCCTCATGGTATGAAGTACCTACTTCTCAATCTAAATTAGGCAGGAATAGTATTCGTGAAATATTTATTGATTGTGAGACTGTTTATATTTCTGCAGGTTTGAACTATGGAGATATTTATAATAATACGCAATTTGCGATAAAAGAAGGCGAATGGATCTTTACTAAAAAAGAGGATTTGCCAGCAGCCTTGAACGATACCTGGCGGGTTGAAATTGTTGACAAAAGTATTGATGGTTCTATTTGGGTTCATGTTGAGGATTCATTATACTCTCTGAAAGATGGCAATTGGTCAGTACCTTCATTCCCAGATATAATGGAAGGTGTGGAAGAAGTCAATTCGCTGATTTATCATGAACCAAGCGGAGGAAGGTGGCTGCTTGAAACTTATAATGCATTACTTTTTCATGAAACGACCGATGGCTGGTATATTTTTAATCGTTTTAGACATGGTGCATTGGGAGGGAATTATAATGCATACTTTACCCATCCTCAAACGGGAGATTTTTGGCTGGCTTCGGCTAATGGTATTTCGAGGTATGATCGACAGGAATGGTCTATAATTAAACCAGACGATTTCGATGACATATATACTGATGGGGTAGAAGATATGAAGGTTGATGATAATGGTATTGTCTGGGCACTTACAAGAAATGGTATTTTAAAAATCCAGGACACTGTACCGGAAGTTTTTGTAACTGATATTCCAGGCTCTGAAAATTACAGATTTAACAGTTTTACTTTTGATCAACAGCATCGCTTGTGGGTTGGATTAAACAGTGCGATTGCTGTGTTTGATGAAGGAGAATGGATCTTGTTTGACAATAAAAATTCCGGGATTCCGAATGGGGCTATTAATGAACTTCACTTTGATGCAGCTGGAAATCTTTGGATAGGAAGTGGTTCAGGAGGACTCGCCATTTATAATGAAAAAGGTTTACCAGAATACTTACTCAGTGATTCTCCGCTTTTGCCAGACTCGTTACAAGTTGCAGAAGATATATCTTTTACTGTTTCACCAAATCCGGGATTAAGAAATGCTGCATTGAATTTTACCATTTCAAATTCTTTTAAATTGGATGATACCAGTAAGCTGATTATATATAATAGTCTAGGACAGAGGATAAAGGATATTTTAATATGTAACAGAGATATGAAAGTTTCCCTGGAACCCATTGGACTCACTCCTGGGGTTTATTTTTTTCAGGTTCGGAATGAGACTCATGCTACTACTCAAAAAGTCATTGTGCATTAGTTTTGTGGAGTCAGCGCTTTCAGAACTCCAAGTTCTGAAAGCGCTATCCAGATTATGTTTATTTCCATCCTTTAAAACGGACTTTTATATTCCGCATTAGTCAAAAAAGTTTCGTCAGTCAAAGTCTTTAAAAAATTAACCAGGTCAACTTTATCCTCAGCAGTTAATAATAATCCGGTTTGCTGAGTATTTAAAATAGCCGGGTCAACTGTAGATGAATTCTTTATATTTTCATTATAATGATCAACTACCTGCTCCAAGGTTGTAAATCTACCGTCGTGCATATATGGCGGTGTAACGGCAACATTACGGAGAGAAGGAACTTTAAATTTAGCCCGGTCAGCTGCATCTTCGGTGACTGCCTCTCTTCCAATATCGGCAAAATCGACATCAGCATCCAGGCCATTATTCATGTACTGGTCATTTTCAAAATTATTACCTCCATGACAATGAGCACAATCGGCACCAGATACATCAGGAAAGAAAGGATTATACTCTGCGAAAAATAAATCCTTTCCTCGTTGTTCACTTGCGGTCAAAGTCACTTCTCCGGTCAGCGATTTATCATGTTTTGAATTATTAGAGACGATACTTAGCATGAATTGCTCCATAGCCAATGCCATCTTTTCCGAGGTAATTTCGGCGGATCCGAACGCTCTTGTAAACTGATCCGTATACTCCTTGCTCGCACTTAATTTAGCGACTACATTTTCTAAAGTTTCGTTCATTTCCAGTGGATCCTGGATTGGTTTTAAGGCTTGGTCACGGAGTAGGGGAGCACGACCATCCCAGAAAAAAGCATTACTGTGCCAGGCCATATTGAATACAGGCATTGCTTGTCTCTTTCCTGGTAATCCTTCCACGCCGATAGAAAATTTAGTAGTGTCAGAAAATCCATCCGGTTGTCTATGACAATCTGCACAAGCTTGCATCAAATCTTTTGACAACATATTTTCATAAAATAACATTTTTCCCAAATGGACACCCTGTTCGGTAAGTAGATTGTCTGCCGGTAAGTCTGGTTCAGGGAATGAACCGTAAGAAAGCACATAGGGTGTATCGTCAAAAACAGCATCAGGAGGAAGTTGTTCATCATCAGATTTACAGGTGATGAAAATTATAGCCGTACATAATAATAGGATGTATTTTTTATTGATCATGATTATAATTTAATTTTTAAAAATCGGATTCTCAACAAATGTCTGATCCGTCAGGCTTTTTAAAAAAGCGAGTAGATCTGATTGCTCTTTCGCGGAAAGATTCAATGGTTTTATCAAGGCACTCTTATGCAGATGGTCTTTGCCTCCAGTATTATAATGCGCAATGATTGCTTCAATAGTTTCAAAAGATCCATCGTGCATATAAGGCCCTGTGAGTTTAACGTTCCGTAGACTTGGCACCTTGAAAAGTGCTCGATCCGACTCATTTCCGGTCAGCCGAAAACGACCGGAATCAGGATATGATTCATATAAGCCATTATTTTCAAATGCATAGTTGGTGAAATTATAACCACTATGACATTCCGCACATCCGGTCTTCTCACTAAAAAAAAGATTCATTCCATCGTGCTCTTTCCTGCTCATGGCTTCGGAATCACCCTGATAAAAAAATTGATCAAACGGGCTATTGCCACTTAGCAGACTTCTTTCAAAAGTAGCCAGTGATCGGGTAATGGTAAATGCATCAGGATTTCTATCATAAGCTTCCTGACTCCTAGCAACATACTCCGGGTTTTTATTTAGCCTTTCCGCAATGAGTAGGATATTAAAATCAAACTCATTATGTTCCTGGATGGGTACGAGAACTTGCATTTCCAAGGTCGGCACACCTCCTTCTCTTGTAAAATAAGGGTGGTAAGCTACATTAAAAAGCGGAGAAGCATTCCGGGTGCCGGAGCGATTTTGGACGCCATCACTGAAGACTTTATCATCACTAAAAGCTAGAGAAGGATCATGACAACTCGCACAACTAATCGTAGAATCTGAGGACATCACCGGATCAAAGAATAACTTTTTACCTAAGTTCCAGCGAACTTCTGAAAAAGTATTGCCAGCAGGAAAATCGACATCTGGGAAACCCTGCGGTATTTCCATCAGTACAGGTATATGCATAGGTTTTACCTGCTCTTTGTTTTTGCAAGACAAAAATCCCAATATAAAAAAGAGAAAGTAAAACCTTTGCATATTTTTGAAAGTTAACAGACTAACCTACCTCCGGTAGTTAAAAAGTCTGTGGTACTACTTTGCAATAATTAATTTTTCGGTAAGAATGAATTTGCCATTCTGAATCAAACTGATAAAGTAAATGCCATCATTTTTTAGCCTTACAGGAACAATAGATTCCAGTGCAGTGATCACTTGATTAGAAATAGTTTGCCCTAAAACATTTCGAATCTCAAGCTGATAGTTACCCGTTGTTTTTACAGACAATTTAATATTTGAAATACCATCGGGAGCAGGATTAGGATATACTTCAAAAGCATTGATCTCAGAAAGATCAGGTGTCGAAGTGACGACAGCAGGGCTAAAAACATAGTCTCTGAAATTTTCTAAAACAGTCAATGCCGCACCACCAAATCCGTGAACAATTACTCCAGGATTGACTTCGATATTCTCCAAAGCTCTGTTATAATCTGCATATAAATCTATATTGATTGCGCCATTAATAGCAGAAGCAGCTACATCCACTTGAGTCATGAAATAGTTCTGATCTCCTAAGCCATGAAGCTCATATAAAGCATTTAGAGAAGAACCTGCAAAACCTTCCATGGCAACAAAACGATAACCGGAAGTCCATCCCCAATGCATAGAAGGGTTCTGGGGAGATAGGGGATTTGTACTTTGATATGAGGCCGGATCAAGGTGGTTGCTGGCCTCTTCTACGCCAATATGAAACCGGATGCTTGCTACCTCAGTTATATCGTAATTGCCGAGCGCTATATTTGTTGCTTCGTTTGCATCTACCAGGATATGCATTCCCTGCATTTCAGTTTCTAGTCCACTATCATGTAAGATCGTAATTTCAGAGATGTAGTATTCCAGTCTTTTGATATTAAAGGAATTGTTGATGTTATTCTCTGATTCCTGAAGAGCGGCAAAATCTGCTGTCCCTAATTTGTGAAAAATATTTAGCGTAACATCATTTTGAGCAAATGATGACATAGCGCAAAATAATAAAAACGTAAAAATTGGTAGTGTTTTTTTCATAATTGATAATTTTTTGTAATGAAAAATATTGATTTAAATTAAAGTATTAAAATGCATCCTGTGCTGCGACAGTGTAGAAACAAAACACAGCACCTAAGATGGCAGCTTTCCTTCCGATCTTTTTACCGAGTATAGCTTCGCCGACGGCAGCACTTAAAACGGCTTGCGTTACACTAGCCATTTTTTAATTTTATTTTCAGGCAGCCAGAATATGTTTTCACTTATTCTGGCTGTCTGATAAGTATCACTATCTATTTAAAACTATCTTTCGGGTGCTGGTAAAATCATTTCCCTGAATAGTTAGTAAATAAACACCATTTGAAAATTCCGATAAATCCAGTTCTTGATTAGCCTCTATTTTTTCAATCTGATGGATATCCTGCCCTGTTGCAGTACTTATTTTTATAAAAGCATTTTGAGCATAATCCAAATCCGGAATATTTACCCAAACCAGACCTGTTGTAGGATTGGGAGAAATATTTATCTGTATTTGATTTTCGGTATTTGAGGTACTCAAAGGCGCTCCCGGTTGAATAGATATTAGTTTGTTTTGAATTCTATTTGTACACCAGATATTTCCATCAGGGCCTATTTTTATACCTGTTAATCCTGGTTCTAAAGTTGGGATTCGTCCCATTTCTTCGAAGCCATTATCTATGTCATATACGATGATATCGCCATTGGCATAATCTCCGACAAGCAAAAAGTTTTCAAAAATTTCAATACCACAGGGTTGATCAAAACCAGCATCAATAATTACTTCAAAAGTAAAACCAGTCATAGAGGAATGTTCTGCTAAATCTTCATTAATGAGAGGGATCGTATTTGAACCAGTAGCAGAATTTATATCCAGACGGATTATCCGGTCATTTCCATTATCCACAAAATATAGCCATCCGGTAGATTTATCTAAAATCATGTGATTTGGAATATCACCATCTGCATCGATACCAATGTTTTTATATCTTCGAACAATAGCATCACTATGGTCATCATTGCCCGGGCCATGGTCTTCCGCAAAATCATATCGGACGATGTCCTTGTTCCAGTCATCATATACCCAAAATACATTTTCCACTTCATGTGCAATTCCCATACTAAAAGGACTACCGTGAAGCATGTCTAAATGGCTGCCATTCCCTCCGGAAGGCTGGGCATAAATATCAGGGTCACTTGACCAAAGTGCGGGCCCGGTGAAGGTTCCACCGCTATGATTGGCATCTTGTACCCCCGGAGAATTTGCAAAGTTGAAGTTATCATCACTAAAGGCAATCGCTGTAGGTAAAGACATAAAATGCCAGGAATTTCCATCGATTCTGTGGTCAAAATCAGAGGGTGATTCTAAGGTTGCATCTGATATGGTGAGTGTACTTCCACCATCGTTTTCGCTTCGTTGATTGATCACCCAGAGTTCATTTTTCCCTAAGATAGGGAAAAAGTCAAGATCAGTCGGCTTGTTTAAAAAACTGGAATTTACACTGATTTCATCAACGATAGGATCACTAGCTAGAAATTCATTTATTTTATTTGGAACAATCACTTGTTCAAATATTTCAGGATCAAAAGAACCGGAATTATTAGTAAGGTTTTCATCAGTTACATTATTGACCGTTATTATTTCAACGTCAACTGTGTATATACCTGATGCAGCGGGAATCCAGGGCGCGCTTGTTTCAAAGTCGTAATAAGTAAAAGAAGGAATATCTACATTATCAATCACGGAGGATACTATGCCTCCTCCATTGATCGTATAGCCGATCTCAATTGCATTTAGCGTAGTGACTCCTGCATTGAAAACAGTACCTTTGATAGGTAGTGCAGTACCGACTTCTCCAAATATCCGGCTAGTTATGCTTACCATTTCCGCTTCGAGTATCGGGGGGACTTCTACCACCACATTATCTATTGCAAACCCATAAAGCCATCCGGTACCATCGTCATATCGGAAACCGATATAGACAGTACTATTTCCGGCATAGTCACTTAGGTTAATACTATGAGTGTCCCAGGAACCGTGACCATGTAAATCTTCTACTACTTCCCAGTTGATACTATCCGTTGAGATTTCGATGGTTGCATCTTCCGGGTTTCCCTGATAGGTATTATCTAAAAAGTAAGCATCAAACCGCATCACTACAGTTGTTTCATTACTTAAATCCAGAGCTGGTGTTATAAAATATTCATTGCTTTTATTACAATTACAAGCATCATCATTGGTTCCTGCAATTCCGGAAGAACCATTCGAAGGGATTGGAAAAAATTGACTTGAAATGCTAGCGCTTGTACCTACCATCCAACCGCCATCGCTAGCATTGGATTGAATTGTCCAGCCCGTAGGAATGGAGCCGCCTTCAAAATCCTCCTGGAAGAGAATTTGTGCTTGTAAAAAATTTAAACTAAAAAAAATAAGACTAATTGACGTAAATAATATTTTCATTTTGTGATTTTAAATTAGTAAAATAATTTTTCTGTATCGAACACCGATAAGCTATGATTTAGGCACTGCTTGACGGTATCCGATATAAATTTGATTTTTAATTAATGATTATGACCTTCATGTCCTTCCTCCGCTTCATGTTCATGCTCCTCGTGACCCTCACTTTTGTGATTTTCATTTTGAACATAATCCATACCGCAAATAGGGCACTTTCCAGCCGCATCACTCCCGCTGCTTTCGCAATGCATAGGACAGACATAAGCAGAGGTATATTCTTTTCCTTGTTGTTCGGTATCCGTCGAACCGCCACTACAAGAAGAAAAGGCAATACTGGTGGCTATAAAAGCCAGGGAGAATAAAATGATTTTTAAATTTTTCATGATTTTAAATTTTAGTTTTAAAAATAAATAGTTTTTCACCTACTGTATATTGAGAATCCGCTGGCAGCGGATTTATTAAAATTCGTGTAAATCTTTGCTAATTCGTTTCTTTTACTTTTTAAATAATACATAAGTAAAGTGTTTTGACACAGATTATTACAAATTAACATGAATTCAGCTTTTATGTTCGCAACAAGCGGTTGCACGATTTTAGATAGATTAACCAATTGATTCCACTCCGAATCAAAAACAGTAATCCTAATCCACCTTGATTTCAGGGCGGTCATATTGACAACAGCCGGGTAAATTATTATAGGCTTCTTTGGTCGCTCGATGGGTATCGCTATCGTAACCAGTGTCAGCAATCTTTTGTTTGATAGCATCGAATGTTATCACCTTTGGATCGAACGAAACCGTCATCTGATCAGTTTCTTTATTCCAGACCGCTTCGTTTATCCCCGCCAATAATTTTACATTTCCCTCGATGGCACGTTTACACATATTGCAATTGCCATAGACGGTAAATACCTCTTTTTTGAGGGCGGGCATCGGAGTTGCTTCTTCCTTTTGTTCCTGGGCATTCATGGT
>JBLHJZ010000025.1:0-16164 GCA_047619515.1 Saprospiraceae bacterium
CACCAGTCCACAATAAGCCAGGTTCTCAATACCTTTACACAGGCAGGTGGAGTAATAGGAAGATAAATATCACTATAAGTTACTGCTACAAGATCGCAAAAGTCTTCAAAGACTTCCGGTTCTCCGGTCACAGAAGGATCAAGTCCAGGGCCACAGGCATCGGTATCATAAGTACAAGGCCATATTACCCCATCATTTGGATTACTATTGGTACAATCGGTATCAGAGATATAAAACGGAGCGCTATTAATCAAAAATATTCTCTGTAGGCAGGAAACTGAATTCCCGGAATCATCCGTAGCAGTCCAGGTTCTGTTGACGACTCCATCTCCACAATTACCCGTATCGACAAAATCGAAATGAGTAAGGGTATAATTACAATTGTCCGTAGCAGTCGCTTGGCCGGTTAAGGAAAGATTATTATAATCATCGCCACAATCAATATTGATATTTGAAGGACAGGAGATGATAGGATTTACTTCATCCTCTGCTGTAGCTTCTACCATACAACTATTTGTATTTCCGCTAGCATCCGTTACTCTCAATTCTATCATTACCGTATTTCCGATATCACAACAATAAAAAGGAACAAAAGCATCAAAATCAGTTCCGTCATCTCCAGAACAATGAGGTGTATCCATTCTTCTCACCTCATAAGTAATAGCGCTACAATTATCTTCGCTCCCGTCATCGAAAACAATAGCTTCGACCAAAGTGCCACCTGGATTATTAAGTCCCACTACATGGAAACTTTCGCAAACCGCAACCGGAGGTATCTCATCAATTACTTCTACTAGCATGGTACACATAGATGCGTTTCCACAGTCATCAGTAGCCGTATAAAAAATCGAGTGGGTTCCGAGTGGAAGATTGTATAAGGTATTACCATTGAGGAAACCTTCCGGGGAATCTATGTCTATACTAATGTTATTATTACTGGAACAATTATCTGAAACAGTGGGATTAGGGATGATAATACTCCCAAAACAGTCATTACTATTGACACTGATGACTACATCATTAGGACAGGTAAGTGTTGGAGGAGTTTTATCTAAGATCTTTATGACTTGTGTATAAGTTATATTCGTTGAATTGCACCAGTCAAAGACCGTCCACGCTCTCAATATTTCCTGGCTATTTTGGCAAATCGCAAGATTCTGGTCGGTATAGTCAGCGGCAAATTCACAGATAGTAGTGATAGGCTGTCCATCTATGGTAGGTGTCCCGGTATTCGATGGAGAAGTATTAGGGTTAACACAATCCAATGCAGGTTCGGCAATATCGTCATAGTGAGGAGGAAAGACTACCTGTGCAAGGGAAGGACGAGTGACATTAATAATTTGATCACAGGAAGAACTGTTGCCACTTGCATCCGTTGCGGTATAGGTTCGCGTAATGATTTTATAAAAAGCGCCATTACAACCAAGATCCTGTATCTGTTCGGTATAAGTCAGGGTAGGGTTCCCATCACAATTATCGGTTACAGTGGGAGGGCCGACATTTGCCGGATCATCAAAACAAGAAATAGTAGCGGGCTGACAATTAATAACAGGGGCAATGTATTCACTTACTAAAATTGTTCCTGAGCAGGAGTTTCCGCTTGATGCATAAACGGTTACGGAAACGGTCTGTCCAAGCTGATTTCCAGTAACATAATTACCACCAGTTCCGGAAACAATTACCGTAAAGGGTTCACAACTTATATCCCAGGTTCCCTCAAGGATGTCGTCAGGTGTAACTTCCGCGTAACAATTTTCATCCAATGAAATCTGTACATTAGAGTTACAGTTAAGCGAACATTGACCAAAAGAAGAGCTGCTAAAGCCGCTAAAAAGCATAATTACCAGTACCGTCATCGTTTTGATGATACTGCTGCGCATAAATTGTACGGAGGTAGTTGTGGTTTTTTTCATGTGGATTATAAAATTAATACTAGCAATACAGGCCAAAAAGCCATAAGTCTATAATTGAAATAATTATATTTCTCTACTGGGTTTTTAAATAGCTTGAAACTGATTTGGGAAGTGCCATAGAAGTTAATCCATACCACTGGGGGGATAGTGCCCAAATATTTACTTCAAAAGAAGTATGTTGTAAAAGGTCTTTGG
The DNA here is from genome assembly GCA_047619515.1 of Saprospiraceae bacterium. Lineage (GTDB taxonomy): Bacteria > Bacteroidota > Bacteroidia > Chitinophagales > Saprospiraceae > JAHDHW01. Next base: position 2,109 of record JBLHJZ010000025.1, read on the forward strand.
GAGAAAGTCTGGTAAGAAAGGAAATGTTTGTTCAAAGTTCAATCTTCCAGGTTTTGTTTTTTGTCACCTCAAAGGTACTATATTCTCCATAATTATACATACCCTTAAATCGGTATTTTTTGTATGGTAACATTTAGTAATAATAAAATGATAGGAGTGTAAAGTACTGAATAGCAATATGTAAGGCGAATTTTAGCTATTGTTATGGTTTAAATTCTAATATTAATTCTTTGCTTTTTATAAAAAAAAACGTCCCAAAAGTGATACCTTTTGCGACGTTCCGATTTTTGGGTTAAGATCTCTTATTTGACAAAGTACTAGTAAGGTTCCACATCTCCGGAACCGACGATAGAGGTTTTTATTTTCGGGTTTCCTTTATATTTGACATCTCCGCTACCAACCAAAGAAACTTCTAAATTTTCACTTACAGTGATAGCTACATTTCCAGAACCCGCTGAGCTCACCTTACATTTTTTTACACTTAAATCTATGGCCTTTACATCACCTGAGCCACCGATACTGATGGCTAATTCTTCTGCTGTACCGCTGAGACCTACTTCTCCTGAACCACCGATACTGCAAGAAATCTCATCTGCTTCTACTTCAACGATTATATCTCCTGAGCCGCCGATTGAAATGTCAAAATCATCAACCTTTGTAAATTTTCCTTTACCAATGATAGACCCTGAACCACCTATAGATAATGCTTCAAGCTTGGTAAGGGTAACATAAACTTCGATAGGTTCATAATTCCTTACCCTGCTATTATTAGGGAATTCAATATTCCAGCTATCTCCATTTGGTTTTTTCTTGATGAGATCAATAATATTTTTTTGCCCTTTGATTTCTATTTTCTGCTTTGATCCTTGCTGAATGAATACTTTGGCCGAAATACCAAGGCCTATTCCTGAAATATCCTCCATGTCAACAGTTTCCGTGACGACACTCCCTTTTCCGGTGACAGATTGAGCTTCTATAGATTGGTAACTAAATAGGGTAATAGCAAACAACGCTAAAATAAAGTTCAAGTTTTTCATCTTTTTAAAATTTCTTTGTTAGTGGTTAATTGAATGAAGTTGTTTAAGAATGTGTTCTGATATTAGTTGTAAGTGCTTGATTTCTAGGATGAAGCTCTTTTTCATTTTCGTCCGTACGGACGGGAATTAAAAAAGCTGAAGTATCTAGGGATCAATGACTTGCAAATAATGCATCAATTCATTTTTAAACAACTTCTATGTAAGATACGCTACTTTAGAAATGGTTTTATAGTTCTTCTTTAGCGTCAAAATTAATGACAGTTTATTAATAAAAGGGTTGCATAAACTCCCTGGCTGTAAAACAAATAGTTACTTTCGCTTTTCTTATAAAAAATCAAAGTCAAAAAGTAATGCTGGAAAAAATTATTGATCTTGAAAAAATAGCCAGAACATTAGAACCTGATGCGCTGCAAAGGAGTAATTGGAATAATAAAGTAATTGATTATTCAGATAATTTTTTGAATCATCTCCATGAATTGAATGCCTTCAATGAAGAATCCGAAAAGGGGAGTGGTTTGCTAAATTTTCCTATTGCCGAAAGCGGGAAAAGCCTGGATACCTTATTAGCAGTCATAAAAGAGAATGTAGATTATCCAGCCTTGAATGCTGCCTCGGCTGGTCACCTGGCTTATATTCCTGGTGGTGGAATATTTCCTTCAGCACTTGGAGATTATCTGGCAGATATTACCAATAATTACGCAGGCGTTTTTTTCGGAGGACCAGGAGCAGTTCGAATGGAAAATATGCTGGTACGTTGGATGTGTGATCTGATAGGCTATCCAAAAACGGCGCTGGGTAACCTTACTTCAGGAGGATCGATAGCGAATCTGATTGCTGTGGTGACGGCCAGAGATGTCAAAGGTGTCAAGTCAGCATTAGTGCCACAATCAGTTATTTATCTTACCGAACAAATTCATCATTCTATCCAAAAAGCTATTCGGATCGCCGGGCTTGGGGAAGCTATTTTGAGGTACGTCCCGGTGGATGACCGATACCGGATGGATGTGGAGAAACTCAGGGAATTCATAGCCGAAGATAAAAGCAATGGATTAAAACCATTTTTGTTAGTTGCTTCAGCAGGAACAACCGATGTGGGAGCGATAGATCCATTAAACGATCTGGCCGATGTGGCGGAAGCGCATAATCTATGGTATCATATTGATGGTGCCTACGGAGGTTTTTTTGCTTTGACAGAAGAAATTAAAAATGCTTTTAAAGGCATAGAAAGATCAGATTCTTTTACCATTGATCCACATAAAGGTTTGTTTTTGGCCTATGGAACCGGTGCAGTTTTGATTAAAAACGTGGAAGCACTTGAAGAAAGTCACCGTTACGAGGCAAATTATATGCAGGATGCTGTTGGGGATTTACAGGAACCTTCTCCTGCTAATTTATCGCCCGAGCTTACCAAACATTTCCGGGGACTTCGGATGTGGTTACCTTTACAGCTTTTTGGTCTTGAGCCATTCCGGGCAGCGTTGAGCGAAAAGATCTGGTTGTGTCGGTATTTTTATGAAGAAGTACAGAAACTTGGTTTTGAAGTTGGCCCTTACCCCGAACTCTCCGTTGCGATTTATAGATATGTTCCTGAATCAGGAGATGCCAATACTTTTAATGCTGCATTGGTAGATGCCGTTCGGAATGACGGGCGGGTATTTCTATCTTCAACTACAATTAATGGCGTATTTTGGATCAGAATTGCTGTCCTCTGTTTTAGATCTCATAAGGATATTATTGATACCTGTCTGAATATACTGAAAGAAGAGACCCGGAAGCTATTGGAATCGAATACCTAATTCCCAAAACTTGTGCTGAGCGTAGTCGAAGTACCGAAAACCGCAATTATAATTTATATAAAATCAACATCAACCGAATAAGGATAGGTCATCAGATAATTGAGCGCTCTTTCGATATTAAAACCTTCAAATACTACCGCATACAACATTTGGGAGATGGGTGCATGCAATTTGTAATACCTGGAAAGTTCCCGCATGATCTGAATAGTACGCACCCCTTCTGCCAGCTCAGGCATGGTACTACTAATCTGTTCTAAAGTTTCCCCTTTCGCCAGGCGCATACCAAAAGTATAATTCCGGCTTTTCTCACTTGTCGCGGTGGCTATTAAATCTCCAATACCTGCAGTACCAATAAATGCTTTACTATCTGACCCCATTGATTTACCAACGTGGACCATTTCAACCAAACCACGAGTGATTAACATCGCCTGGATATTTTTGCCCATCCCCATTCCGCCAAGTATTCCAGACCCGATAGCAATGGCGTTTTTTAAAGCACCAGCCAATTCTGCTCCCAAAATATCATGCGTACCAAATACATGAAATTTTTGGCTATCAAGCACTTCTCTTCCAATCTTAATGACCTCATTGAAATGGCTGCCTATAACTGTCGCTGTAGGTTGGCCCTCAAGAATTTCTGATGACAAATTAGGTCCGGACAGACATCCAATCCGTAGCACTACACTTTCCTGCCGAATCACCTGGCTCATCGTAAAGACCTGCTCTTTAGATAGACTCAGCTTAGTATTAGCGGATAAATCTATTTCTCCAAGATCAAATCCTTTAGTCCCATGAATGAGAATATGATAAGGCTTTAAAAAAGGAGAGAGCTTTTTCATCATGCTCCGAAAGTTGGTAGAAGGCACCACTGGGAATATTACGGTACAGTTTTTAGCAACTTCTTCCAGATCATTGGTTGCGCTGATTCTTTCGGATAGGTGGAGATTAAAATGTTTACGATCTTTATTGATTTGATCGACCAAATCCTTTTGCCGGCTGTATAATAAGACATCGACATTATGAGAAAGAAGGTTCGAAATCGCTGTTCCAAAACTTCCTGCACCAATTACACCAACAGATTGTTTATTTTTATCCAAATCTATTTTTTTATTTCTTGATCTATGAATAGATGCAATTTTTCTTTAAAATTATAGAACGCTGCAGTTTTATTCCGCACAATATTACCATTTTTATCTAAAATCAAGGTAGTAGAAAAGGTGCTTACTTTGTAATATTCAATTATATTAATAGCTTATTTTATCTTCTGATAAACGAAACCAAGATTTCAGTGTTTATTAGAGCATGGCAATCGCTAAAAAAGCTCAACCTATATAAGGTGATCGCTTCGCAGGTGATGTAGTGATCGACCTACGGTCTTGTGAGGTCGCTTCCCAGCGATTCCACAAAACCGTAGGTCGATCACTTGGACGTAGCCCAATCATAAATGAAACGATCACTAGTGTGTTTTGTCAAGATCAAATTAGAAAAGATTATAAATGAGGAATTGTTTCTTTACACTATTTTTACTGCTGTTCAGTATAGCTATTTTTAGCCAGGAGATCAAAGCTCCGGAACAGCCATCAGAAGGCCCAGGCGGCCAGGACTATTTGCACGAAGAGGTCGTTCAGTATGACTATGCTCAAAATCCGGATGGTTTCTGGCTGTACGAACCTGCTGCCCCTAAACCTGAAAAAGCCAATGTGATCGTTTTTATTCATGGCTATGGCGCATATAATCCAATGATTTATGGGAAGTGGATCAAACACCTGGTAAGAAAAGGAAATACGGTAATCTTTCCCAGGTATCAAAGGAATTTGCTAAGTCCCTCCCCAAAGCATTTTGCGGAGAATGTAGTAGAAGCCATCCATAATGCACTGGATACTTTGAATGCAAGTGGACATGTCAAACCGGTTATAGACCATTTTAGCTTGGTGGGACATTCTTATGGTGGCGTCATTTCAGCTAATTTATGCGTGTATTACAAAAGGTATACTATTCCCAAACCTAAAGCCGTCCTCTTGGTTTCGCCAGGTACCGGACCATTCTCAGGAGGATTATTAAAAACTTATGAAGATATCCCGGAGGGTACAAATCTCCTGGTAATGGTAAGTGATAGAGATCATACCGTTGGAGATAAAATCGGGAAACTGATTTACTCAACAGCCGTCAATGTCAAAAACAGGAATTTGATCAGGCAATATTCTGATCATTATGGTTCGGAATCATTGACCGCCGGACATGATGAATCCTATTCGGTTGACCAAGACTTTGATAGTGGTATAAAGAATTTTTCCTCAAAAAGGGCATTGAAAATAGGTCGGCTTAATGCTATTGATTTTTTCGGATACTGGAAATTATTTGATGCCTTAAATGCATTTACCAGAGAAGGAAAGTATAGAGAATACGCATTAGGAAATACACCGGAACAACGATCTTTAGGCTTTTGGAGTGATGGAAAAAAAGTCCAGGAATTAGAGATTACCGTTCCTGGAATAGAGGTGCCAAATGTGACCGGATCGCAATAAGCTCAATTTTTTTTTGATAAAAAATCATAACTTGTTGTAAATCAAGGAATATTTCTCCATATTTACCATTCAAACTGCTGAGAGAAAGCGTATGTCTACTAGGTAGGAATTCACTCCCGTGGACAAAACATACGTTAACCAACAAACATAATCATGGTAGGGAAACCATTTGTATCTCCATTTGGAGATTTAGAAACTAATCGTTCGGAGGTTCTTGATTTTACCTTTAATATTGAAAGTGACCCTTCTCAATTGCACGGCTCCGCTTTTACTGGTTCAGATATCTTTCACCCTATATTAGCAGGAAATATTAAATTTGCTGGAGATCAAAGTCCTCGATTTTGGAAGTCAATAGTATCATTATGCGCTATTTGCGCTATTTTCTCTTTTGGATTCTATTATATGCTAGGCGATTACAAAGCAGAAATCGGTTCTTATATTAGTGTTGACTCGCCAATAAATAAAGTGTTACCGCTAAAAGCCCTGGAAAAACCAGATTTAATTGCTGGAGAGATTATTCGCCAGAATGCTATTGACTTAAATGCCATTCCCAAACAAATAGAAATAATAACTTCCGCTGTAGAGAAAATTAAACAAGAAGAGAAAAGGGAAAGCAAAACCCAACTTGCTACTCCTGATTCCAAACTTGACAAAACGTCTAAAAGAATAAACAGCCAACAGATTCAACCCAAAGCCGAAAATTTTAAAACCAATAGTCTGGCGGTGGCCAAAAGATTATCTGCCAATACAAGAAGGTATACTTTTACAAAATTTGGTGCGGAATGGTGCGTATCCTGTAAACTGATGGAAAGTACTGCATTATTAAACCAATCGGTGGTGGATCTTTTGGATACTAAATTCATAGTCCTCGATGTAAATGTAGATGAACCAACAGGCTATAAAATCAAAGAAGAATTTTATGTGGAGAAATTACCTACGCTTATTATTCTTGATGAACGAGGGAATGAGGTGAGCCGTCAGGAAGGAGCAATAGGTACTTCCGGCCTGATTGAAATGTTAAGTTCCGTAGCGCAATATATTTTTGTGGATGAAGAAGGAATTACAACTCATGTAAAAGAGGAGAATGCTATTCGTGGGGAATAAGAACGTCCAAACATGCTATAAGATTCATTTATAATGGTTCAACCGTTATTGAATGGAGGAGACATTTTTACAGGAATGCCTTTCTCTTTTAGTCCTCCTCAGGTGGAATATCCATACTTTCAATATAGACCAACAAGTCTTCCAGATTCCAGGCATCATCAATTGAATGTTCGCCAATTGATGTTCTTCGGAGGGAGGACAAATAAGCACCGCTATCTAATGCTTTTCCAAAGTCATTCGCAATAGACCTGATATATGTTCCTTTACTACATTTAATAGAAAAATGAAGATAAGGCATCTCAACTAACTGAATATCAAAGCTGTAGATGTGAACTGGTCTTGCCTTGATTTCAACGGAAATCCCTTTCCTGGCCTGTTTGTAAAGGCGTTCTCCATCTACTTTTAGCGCAGAATATATCGGCGGTATCTGTTCTATATCTCCGAGAAAAAGAGGTCTGGCAGCCTCCAATAGTTCTTCATTGATGTGATCGATTGGGTACCCGGTTTTCTCTTCCGTTTCTGCATCGAAGGATGGGGTAGAAGCGCCAAGCTTTATTGTGCCGGTGTAGGTTTTATATAAGCCCTGGAGGCTGTCCAATTTTTTGGTAAACTTTCCGGTACAAATAATCAATAAGCCAGTAGCTAAAGGATCAAGTGTCCCGGCATGGCCTACTTTGATTTTTCGGACGCCAAGTTTGTGTTTTAATTTATAACGGATTTTATTGACGACATCAAATGAAGTCCAGCCAATAGGCTTGTCGACCAATAATAGTGCACCTTCCTTGAAGTTATATTGCGGATTTGAGCGTTGAGGGTTCATTTTTATTTAAAAAATTAAAGCATTCCTAAACCAAAAAGAATGGCAATGATAGCTACTATAAAACAGTAATAGGCAAAATAAGACAATTTGCTATTTTTTACGAGTTTAATCATCCAGGTACAAGCCAATAATCCAGTTAGAAAAGCTGCTACAAAACCTGCACTCATAGGTAAGAGGACTTCAGCAGAAAAATTCACATCACCACTAAGCAAATCCTTGGCTATTTTTCCCAAAATCAATGGAACGACCATCAAGAAGGAAAACCGGGCAGCTTTTTCCCGGTCAATGCCCAAAAGGACGGAGGTAGAAATTGTCGCTCCGGATCTGGAAATCCCGGGAAGGATCGCAATTGCCTGGGAGATTCCTATTAATAATGCGTTTGAATAACTCACCGTTTTATTTGTAATTTTTGCTCGGTCTGCAAGGAATAATAATAGACCAGTAATGATGAGCATGATACCGACCAGGAGAATCTGCTTGTCAAATAAAGTCTCTAGTTGCTCTTCAAATAATAGTCCTATAATAGCTGCAGGAACCATAGAAATAATAATCTTGAGGGAGAATTTCGTCTCCTCATTCCATTTGAACTGGAAAAGCCCTTTTAATATTTCCAATATATCTTTCCGGAAAACAATAATAGTACTCAATGCCGTGGCACCATGAAGCATAACGGTCATAAGCATACTTTGCTCTGCTACGCTGTCATCATTCAAAAAGAATTTGGCTAATTCGAGGTGGCCACTACTACTGACTGGTAAAAATTCGGTTAAACCCTGGATGATACCAAGAACTATCGCCTCTATTGTTTCTCCCATTTTTACATATTCTTATTTACGACACGTTGCGGAGTGATCATTGAATCATTATCACTCGTGGTTTAATCTGTATAATTAGTAGATTGCTTTTTGAATATAGCAAAGGTGAGGATTACCAAACCTGCAAGTATCATGAATGGAGCCATAACAGTTCTCCTGAATCCATAAATAATATCCTCGTCCCAGGTGTTTGCGTCAGGCATTTCACCCCCTAACATCAACAAGAATCCCAGGGTCATTACTAAAATACCCCCAAGCATCAAGATATAATTCTGCTTACCAAATAAAAGGGGTTCAGCGGAAGAATTTATCAATGTCTTATTTTTTGACGAGGTTGGAACAAGTGGCGCATTTGAAGGCGCTTTTCTTAGCGTACTGCCAATTTTTTTTGAACTAGTTTTTTTAGCCATTAGGTATAATAGGTTTTTTCAGTTTTTACAATTTAAAAGCGAATTGGTTCAATTTGATAGTTCAAAATTTTGATAGGATTAGTTTAATGCCCTCAAACAAGCCTAAATTTCTCTCAGGCATTAAAATCAGGTGCTATTCCTTTTCTCGACTCACAAGCTCTCCTTCGATAAACTCAGGACATGGCTCGAAAGGACACATTCCTAATTTCTCATTCCTAATTCCCTTCTCTCACCTCTGAATCAATACAAATCATCCAATCGCATGCGAAGATACTTGTTCACAATATAATATGTACTCAAACTGGTGATTAAAATTCCGAGGATTAAAATTCCCCCAAAGAGTATACTGATCATCTGCAGATCAATCAGGCTCTCCAATTCCATCATATTGTGTTTTAGGAAAAAGATAGTTGCGACCAGCAGAAGCATAGCGACCAGGGCACTGAGCAAGCCATTTTTTATACTTTTAAATAAAAATGGCCTACTGATAAAGCCCCAGGAAGCACCAACGAGTTCCATGTTTTTGATTAAAAAACGGTTAGCATAAAGAGCTAGTTTGATCGTATTATGAATAAGTGTGATCGCTACAAAAACGAATAAAATGCTCATAATCAGAGCTATAAGACCGATTTTCTTTACATTTTTCTCGATATCATCCGCCAACCCCTCCTGATAGAATACGTCGTTTACAAGGCTACTGTTTTTTAATTCTGCTGTTATTTTTGAAAGACTATCGGGATGGGTAAAAGCAGCTTGAGGGCTGAAAATGACTACGTCATAAAAAGGATTGGCAAAGCCCAGATTGCTGAAGTCTTCACCAAAATCTTTTTGCAAAATTTTAGCCGCTTCTTCTTTGGAGGTAAAAACAACGGAGCCTTTTTTCGCGTACGCCGATCCGGAAAGGTTTTGCGTGAGCCTCAATTTTTCATGGTTTGGAATATCATTTTTTAACTCTACCATAATATTCATCTTTTCTTTATAGGAATTGACCAGACTTCGACCATTAAGAATGATCAAACCGAAAACCCCAATAAGAAAAAGGACAAGAGCAACGCCAATTATCGAATACAGATAATTAGGTTTACTTCGTTTTGGTATGCCTTTTTGGTTGAATTCCATATATATAACATGCTATAAGTAAAGCTTTTTGCAAAACTAATAAAAATGCAGACTTTCTTTGGTAAATCTGTGATTTGGTATTATTCTTAAGTTTAATTTCGCCAAAATTTTCAAAAACAAGCAATTTTAGAAACTCATCGACCGTTTTTGCTACAGTAGAGTTTTAAACCTAAATCATTGCTTTGTAACAAGAAATCATTAATTTTACGGCAGATTTAAAATACATTTATAGCTAGCTTAATATTATGAATAACCTGATAGTTCCTTTTTTTTGTTTCTTCCTAGTATCCAGCCTTTCCGCCCAGATCAGCCTTGATAATGCCTCTTTCGAAGGAGAAGCGGAAGATGCTACCTTGCCTAGTGGGTGGCTACAATGCAAGCAAGGCACCACTCCGGATATTCTTCCTGGTGCCTGGGGAGTGTATAACGAGCCTTCCGACGGAGAAACTTATATGGGGCTTATTACACGGTCTGACAAAACCTGGGAAAGTGTCGGTCAACGCCTAAGCCAACCAATCAAAGCAGGTCAATGTTACTCTTTAAATGTCGATTTGGCACATTCAAATACGTATACCGGTTATAATAAATCCGTTAAACTCAGGGTCTGGGCTGGTAAAACCCGTTGCTCCAGGGGACAATTACTCTGGGAAAGTAAGGTGATAGATCATAGTTACTGGGAAACCTACGAGTTCTTTTTTGAGCCTAAAGCCACTTTTAATTATATCATTATTGAAGCCTATTTTCCGGATGACAATCCCATTCCTTATAAAGGCAATATCCTGATTGATAATATTTCGGATATTGAGATTTGTGAAAGAGCCTGATTTTTCATAGGTGAGGAGTAAGGAGTGATGGGGTAGGGCTCAATGACCTTTTTCTAAGTATAAATTCAAATAAAGAGAATCGGTAATCTGCTCTCCAGTGGAAAATATTTGAATACCTTTTCTTTTATCTTGATAAACGCCACCACCCCAACCAAGAGTAGTAGTAGCTGGTTTCTTAAATTTCCGATGTCCTACTTTACGCAATTTAAAATTATCCCAGTCCGAAGTGGTAATTTCAAAAACATCAACAATTTCCATTTCTGTTGATCCATCGAAAGCAGTACCTATTAAGTAGTTTACCTTTTTAGCATCTTTGACAAAGTTGATATTCTGATAAGAATACCAGGTTTTTTCAATCCAATTTTCCCGGTTTGCCTGTTCAGAATCAAAGCTATAAACCAGGTTGAAATTTGTGTTTGGATCTTTAAGTCGTTTCGATGGGATTGAGTAGAAGTCTATATTTTTGGTATCCCAATTTCCTACAGCAATCAACATATTCTTTTTTTGTTTTGTCAATGCCACACAGCCAGCAGTATATCTTTTAGCTGGCCCGCTTCTTTCTATTGTTTTTAATAATTTTAAATCAGACTTTTTGGGATCTAATATTTTAAATAACAGGACTTTAGATTTATCTGTTTTGATATTGTCTTCGATTCCAACAGCAAGCCATTTATTTGCTATTTGAAAACCACCAGGATGCCGGTAAGGCTCGTCTAAAAATTTATTGACGGATAGGATTTTATTATGGTCTGCATCCGCTATTGCGTAGTAGGATTGGTTATTTGAACTTCCAGTGAAAAAGTAGTAATTGCTTCTTTTATGATTAAAAAATTGTACGCCTTGTATATGCCCTTCCTCATTATTCACAAGGCAGTTGTTTTCAAAGATGATTTCTTTTGGATTAGGTGCTATGTCTTGCAATACATCAGCTACACTCTTTTGAGAACCACAGGAACAGAGTAAAAAAAGAAGATTGGATAAAGAATAAAAAAGAATTTTCATCATGTTATTATTATAAGTGTATTGGCGGATATTCTATATGGAAAGGGGTTGTTGATCCTGTCAATTTACAGGTTTATTACCAGACGACAGGCGAAAATAATCTTATATCTTTCACTTTTACAGTTTTTTATAAAAAAAATAACTTGTTTTGCATTATACAATCTCAAAAAAAAAAAAATGATGGATTATAGCATTCCTATAATAATTGGAACAAGCAGAAAAAATAACGAAAGCCAAAAGGTTGCCCGTTTTCTTTTCAATAAACTTCAGTCTTTTCCGCAAATTGATACTTGCTTATTGGATTTAGAAAAGGCCAATTTCCCCATAATGGAAGAGCGATTAGGTGTGATGGAAAACCCTCCAAAACTATTGGAGGAGTGGAATGAATTACTTTCAAAAGCGAATGCCATCATTATTGTTGCACCGGAGTATAAAAATGGTTATCCGGGAGCCTTAAAAAATCTCCTTGACTTTCTTCCCGCGGGTGTATTTAAATACAAACCAATGGCTATCTCTACAGTAACATCGGGCGAACACGGAGGTACTAATTGCCTGGCTCAATTAAGATTAGTCTGTCTTAGTATGGGAGGTGTCCCGATTCCTGACCGTTTCCAGGTATCCAAAGTGAGTGCTGCTTTTGATGAAACGGGTAAGTTGAAAAATAAAAAAATCAACGCTACTGCGGATAAGTTTTTGGGAGAGTTACTTAAGTACACCAAAGCTTTTAGTTCTTTTTAATTCCTTTTTTTTATTTTTTATCATAAAAAAGGTGAAAAATGTTTTTGCAGTTGATTATATTTCCCGTATCATTGAAATTAAAAGAATTAATACTAAGTTATTTATCTGCTTTTTACTAAAGCGTCAAGCGATTTAAGACATTAAAGATAATAATTTGAATTAATTTTTACAAGCGGTATCAGGATTACTAAATCCGGATTCATTATGTAATAACCCTAAAACTTTAACGCTCATGTTTACACCTTTAAGACACAGTTACCTATCTGTACTTTTTTTTAGCCTTTTTTTATTATCATCCACTTATTTGTTTAGCCAGAATACTGTAACAGCGGAAGTTGTTGCGCTGGATCAACCCTGGATGTTTAATCGTTTAGGCACAGCACAGCCGACGGGGATGATGTTTGCGCTTAAGCGAGATGTTGTCCCAATAAGGGGAACTCTACTAAGTCCCGGAAACGTAAAACTTAGAGATGGCAAACGCCCTCGCCCTATGGTATTGAGAGCTAACGAAGGAGATAAGCTCATTATCAAATTCACTAATTTATTGACCCCTTTTAAAAAGGATGCTAAATTCAAGCCCTATACGCCAATACCGAATACTGCATTTGTATTGGATCAAACGCAAGTAAACCAAATCTATCCGGCTACCAGATCGGCAGGTCTTCATATTATGGGAGTTGAAATGGACCGTAGCATTCTTTCAGATGGATCATGGGTAGGGGACAACAGAAGTAGTCTTGTGGATCCAGGAAAGACGATTACCTATACCGTGATATGTCCAAAAGAAGGAAGTTACTTATTATATAGTACTGCCGCAGATGTGGCAACAGCTAACCTCAATGGCGCACAAATTTCTAACGGACTTTTTGGCTGCTTAGCAGTACAGGCTCCAGAATCTGAATGGTATAGAAGCCAGGTAAGTCAGCTTGATTTATGGATGGCTACTACTCATTATGTGACTGCTGATGGAAAGAAAATAAGGAAAACGAAACCCGCTATTGATGGTCTAAACCCTCCTGGTTTTCCATTCATCAATTATGAAGCGACAAGAAGGAAGGGTAAGGATCCAATATTAAAAATGTATAAAGGAACGAGCAGTAATAGAGAATTAATTTATAGTGATTTGACCGCAATTATTACGGGCCCTGCAAAATCTACAGATCCGGGAACCCATAACTACCATTGGTCTTCTAAGATAGACAGTCCGTCATTTGACAGTGTGTGGGCACAACCGGAACGAAGACTTCCTTTCCGGGAATTTGCAATTCATTATCATGAAGCTACACTTGCTGTTCAGGCTTTCCCGATCTTTTATGAAGATTCTGATGTTAAGGCAACGTTACAAGGTGGACTGGATAATTTCGCAATTAATTATGGTACAGGAGGTATTGGAGCAGAGATATATGCCAATCGAATCAAAGTCGGACCAATGGCAGATTGTGTGGATTGTGCCTACGAAGAATTTTTTCTAAGTGCCTGGTCGGTTGGAGATCCAGCCATGGTGGTAGATGTTCCTGCTAATGCCAGTGGACAATCAAAGGATTCGATTAATCTTACCTTGAATAATGATCTGGTTTACTTTCAATTACAAGGTAGTGCAGATACACTTCTGCCTATTCCACGAATTCCAAAGGCAAGTAAAACACTTTATCCTGATGATCCCTCTAATGTTTATCACAGCTATATGAGCGATCATTTGAAGTTTAGATTAAATCACGGTGGAGCAGGTATTACTCACGTTCATCACCAACACCAGCATCAGTGGCTACACTCGCCAAATAATGATGATGGTCATTATCTGGATAGTCAGACCCTTAACCCGGGTACTTCTTATACCTTGGAAATGGTACATAATGGAAGTGGAAA
>JBLHJZ010000026.1:0-15790 GCA_047619515.1 Saprospiraceae bacterium
CCGTTATCACCTTTGCTCATATACGCTAAAATTTATAGGAATAGAGTATTATAGTATTGTTTAAAAATAAAATCCTTCCCTATTTTCATTCGGGTCATGCTTTTGAACCTGCTTATGCCAGCAACTACCGTTTGTACACATTTCGGGACACCGCACTTTATGTGACTTCATCCAAATAAAAAGTGGATCGTTGAGCATTAATTTTTGTGAAAACTGATGATCGGTGAACCACGGCAACATAGAAAACAATGGTTTTTGATTTCCAGCTCACAGATCACCATTTTACGCTATCGCTAAAAATGGTGCTCTACGATCTTTGCTTCCGGAATTAAAATAATTTAGACAATCACTACTTGTGTACAAACGGCAGCTATGCCAGTCCCTTCGGACACGTACTGTGCAGCCAGGTTTCTTAATCTACCTAATTAATTTAAGTTGCGGATATCTTTGCCTTTAAAAAGTCCACAGTCAGCAGTCTGATCCTGCTAAAATTTAAGTACTGATCATTATTTTTAGCAGAATCAGACTGCACACTGCCAACTGAAAGACTGCCAACTACAATAGTTCGCAACTTAAGTTAATTATTCAACCGCTATAGCTATTTCATAAACGGCAAAACTACTCAAAATGCTTCACTTTGAGGTGTAAAGATAGGAAAAAAGTTTTAATTATAAACTTTTTTGTTTTAAAGAAACTAATTTTTTGTTTTAAAATATTACGCTCCAATCGGCCCCAATTCTACCCCTTCGGAGTAAGCCATTTTAATCCCGGCTTTATAAAAAGCTTCTTTGATTTTGCGATTAACCTCAAAAGTGACCTCCCAGTAATCATCTGGCTTGATGAATGGACGTACTGCCAGAATGATATTATGACTATCATAGGATTCAATTCCCACCAAGGACGGAGGATCTTTCATCACCTCAGGAATTTCAGCTAAAGCCTCGAGAATTACCTGTTTGACTTTGGGAAAACTTTCTTCATAAGGCATCATGATTGTCAATTCAATACGGATATGCCCCTTTGAGGAGAAATTAGTAATCACTCCTTCGACTACTTGCCCATTGGGGATGATATGAGTTTTATTGCCAGGAGTGCCGATAGCAGTATTGAAAATATGTATGCTCTCTACCCGTCCGAATTTCTCGCTGATTTCAACCCATTCTCCCACCTTATAGGGCTTAAAAACCATAATCATGATCCCTGCTGCAAAGTTGCCAAGACTTCCTTGTAAAGCCATTCCTATGGCAAAGCCAACCGCAGCGATAATGCCAACCAGTGATGTCATTTCGAAGCCGATAATCCCCGCAGCCACTAATAATACGGCTACTTTAAGTACTACGTTGACCAGGGAGGAAAGAAAAGTAATCACTTCGGGAGCCATCTGCGCTTTTTCGAGTGTAAAGCCGAAGATTTTACTCATCTTTTTTACAAGCCAAAAACCAACGACCAGGATAAAAATAGCTAAACCTAACTTTGGAGCAAAAGCAACAGCCCAGTCCATAAAATCACCCATATACTCTGTAAGCTTATCTGTCTCACTTAATGAGGTGCTCATTTTTTCCTGTTCTTCCATTTTATTTGTATTTTTCCCTGTAAAATAGTTTGTTTGCCGGTAAAACAAACAATGTTCATCTCCTTTTTTAGTTTTAGTACCGTTTAAAAAATAAATCCGCCATTCCGAAAATCTAAATGATTCTGAAATAGCAATAGCGGTTCAAAAATCGTTTAGATTGAAGAACCTGCCCGTTCGCGAAGCAGGCAGGTCCAAAAGCATCTCCCGTATGAATATAGGGAAGTATTTTATTTTTTGAACAATACTTACAAGGACAATACTGCTTTGTTAAAATGAAGTTAATCTACAGAAAAATAGTGTTTTCTCATATTATCAATGTAAAATTAGGGTCTATTAAGATTCCAATGGTGGAATCCCCCATCCGGTCGTAGCAGCACAATCGACGCTTTGTCCGTTTAAATAAGCAAAGTGTTAAACTTTTTAGACATTGGGTCTTTTATGTTGAAAAAAACGACAATTTGGGTTAACTTTAATACTCGTTTATCATGGATATCGCTTTAAAGTTGCAGCACGAAGAAACAGATTTTATAACGGCTTGTGTAAACAAGGAGCGCTGGGCGCAAAAACAACTATATGAGGAGCATTATAGTAAGATGATTGGCGTTTGTCTACGTTATAGCACCAATCGGGAAGATGCACTGGATATCCTCCATGATGGATTTCTCAAAGTTTTCAACAACATATCCAAATACCAACCCGGAACCTCCATTTCAGCATGGATCCGCCGGATAATGGTGAATACTTCTATTGACTTTTATCGTAAAAGTATCAGACGCCGAACCGAGGATATCGAACAAGCCTTCGATCTCAGTGGCAACGATGCAGATGCGATTAGTCAATGTAGCGAAAAGGAAATTCTGATCGCTGTACAGGCGCTTTCCCCAGCTTATCGGGCTGTCTTTAATTTGTATGTCATCGAGGGGTTTTCGCATAGAGAAATTGCAACACAACTAGGTATCACTGAAAGTACATCACGATCGAATTTAGTAAAAGCAAGATCAAAATTAAAAGCGACTCTTGCTAAAAATTACATTGAACATGGAGAATAATTTCGACAAGGAGGTTAAGAAGTTGTTGGAAAACTATAAGGAGGAACAACCTATGGACTGGGATCGGATGGATAAGATGATCGAGGAAGACGCTCATCTTAACCCTGAATTGGATGACTTGTATCTGGACGGAATAGTTTATGATAGCCTACATAATCTTGAAGAACCTTATAACCCGGCTCATTGGGATTTGATGAAGGAAAAATTAACAGATCCTTATGCACTGAGAAGTAGATTATTGAAGTATAAAGTTGCCGAAGTTGCTTTGGTTTTGCTTTTTATATTTACGCTGGTTCAGTTTTTACCATTCAAAAAAATCCGTCATCAGGATATTGCTAGTAATAATACAATACAAAAAACCGAAATATCTGCTCCCGAAGGGATAAACAAAGCAGATAAAGTCTCTACCAAGCCTTCTGTTTCTGAACATCAAAGTGGCTTGGATAGTCAAGCATCCGGCAAAGCCAGCACCAGGCAAAATTTACCTGGCGTTTATTTGCCTCCTCCGATAAATGAAATTGGTGAAGAAAATAATGCCGCTATCAATGACTTTTTTGAAACTCAGGTCGCTGATGAAATTACGGCTATCCCTGAACGGAATACTGATATGGTAGAAGAACGTATAGATGGAGAGGCAGTGATTGCCGAATCTTCAATAGTGAAAGATCCTACTGCATCCGAAACTTTTATCAATACTGACTTACTACAACCGATTTTTTTAAAAGAAGCAGATAAACTTTCTGTACCGGGAATTGAAGCGTTAAGCGGCAGTACGGTTTTCTCGGATCTGAAACGACCTATAGAAATAAGGATCGGGATGGTATTCGGCCCTGACGCTAATTATGTGATGACTTCTGCCAATGAAGCCCAGAGCTTAGCATCCTTTGATCAATTTGCCCTAGGTTATAGCGGTGGCTTTTCTTTAGGTTTCAAATATAATAAATGGGAAATCGAGACAGGTGCCCTGTACTCTTCCCTAAATTACGACTCCAGAAATATTTTTGAAATCAATGGAAGTTTTGCTGAAGGAGGTTATGTACAGCAGGGATTAGTCGGCGCAGAGTTGGATCTCATAAGATTACCTTTGAATGTAAAATTTAATTTCTCTGAAAAGAAAAAGTGGAATATCTATGCTCTTTCCGGTGTTTCCCTGAATATGGCAGTCGAAACTTTTTATAAATTCAGTACTCAGGATGTCGGAGAATCTGATGCTTCTAGAAATTTTGCATTTCCGAATCCACGAGTGCCCGACGATTATAGAGAACAATTTAATCGCCCTTCTTATGATGGGATTCTTGAAGGTGGAAAATTTTCTACTAATTCTTTCCTGACTGCAAATATTGGTTTTGGTATAGAAAGGTATTTTACGCCTAGGCTGAGTATCTTTTTGCAACCCAGCTATATGCACCAATTCTCCAAAGGGCTCGGTCCTCAAAGCGATCAGATCAATTCTTTTTCAATCCTGACAGGTGCCAAGGTAACCCTGAAGAAAAGAAAAAAACTTAAGAAATAAATGTATGAAACTCATTTTTCAAAGCCGGCGGATTCGTTTTCGTCGGCTTTTTTTTGTTAAAAAATAACCTCGAAAAGGCCACGTTTCATTTAGTACAGGTCAAAAACACCTGCCCATTTCACCCTGATATACTGTCCCTTAATGCAATTGTATTTTCAACAAATCATTGAGCTTTTTATTCACTAAAAGATGCCCTCCTTCAATCTCAAAGACCCTGACATTAGGCATATCTGTACTCAAAAGAGCGGCGGCAGACACCGGGATCACCTCGTCATGTGTACCAAAATACATATCAATGGTAACGGAATATTTTTTTAAAAGACTTTTTACTTTTCGGGGTTTGATGTCAAAATAGCCGAGGGAATGCCAGCTACCAAAAAGACGGTTGCGATTTTCTTTCGTATGGATGTGGTAACAGACAAAATTGTGTGTAAACCGGTTAATTAGCCTCCAATGATAGAAGCGTTTGACCATTATAATAACCCACCCTGGATTGGAGAGTATCCATTGTAAAAAAGACTTCATCCATCCCGGTATCAGATTGACTTTAGACAGCCATTTGGTATCTAATCCGTCTGGTGCAATCAGGTAAAACTTATCGACCTGCGGTATCCATTCAAACAACATTTTCAGCACGATTCTTCCACCTAGACTAAACCCCATTAAATCAAACCGTTCTTTGTTTTCTTTTGTAAGGATCATTTTAAAAATAGCGCTGATATCTTTTCGATCAAATACTTTTTTGTTCCACTGCGTCAATCCATGAAAAGGTAAGTCAATACAATAAACGGTATAAGTTTCTTTTAAACTCTCTTCTAGTTTCAAAAAAAGGGACGCTTCATCTGCAAAACCATGCAAAGCGATCAGCAAGCGATTTCCTTTTCCAAAACGCAGAAAGTGAACCTCAGAATCTTCATATTTCAAAATGCCTTTATCCATAGCCTTTAACAAGAGTGATCGTTTTTTTCCTGCGTCAAAAAAAGTGATAGTTCTCCCTTCGGTCGAAAGCGATAGAGCCTCCTAAAGTCGGCTAGTGATAGTTCACCTGCGGTGAAAGTGATGCTTTTGTTTGGCAGAACGGAAAATTTTACTTTCGTTTTCTTGACAACCAACAGTAGAACTCCCTTGCCGAAGGCACTATCACTTTCTGCGAAGCAGAACTATCTCTTTCGACCGAAGGGAGAACTATCTCTTGCCGCAGGCACTATCACTCAGCGACGCAGGAGCAACTATCTATGTATCTTCTTAATTCTATCCAGGTCGCGCTTGTTATCTCGTTCTTTGATGGACTCTCGCTTATCAAATGATTTCTTACCCTGGGCGAGCATGATAACTAATTTTGCCAAACCTCTATCGGAAATGAACATTTTGTAGGGAACAATGGTAAGTCCTTTTTCCTGAACTTTTCGGTGTAACTTTTTAAGTTCTACTTTTTTGAGTAATAACTTTCGGACTCGTGTAGGTTCATGATTGTTGACTGTGCCATACTTATATTCTGCTATAGTCATACTCCGGATGAACAGCTCCCCGTCTTTGAATACACAATAAGCCTCTTTGAGATTAGCGTTACCATCCCTGATCGATTTTATCTCTGTTCCTTTCAATAGGATACCCGCCTCGTACTCGTCGAGGAAGCTATATTCAAAAGATGCCTTTCTATTGACAATCTGTACCTTTCTATTTGATTTCTCCTTTGCCACTTTGTATGGTTTAGCGGTTTACGGTTTATCGGTTTACGGTTTATCGGTTCGCCGGTATTGCGAAACCGTTATTCCTTGTACCGTTATTCCATTACACCTTTTTTCATTAAATATTCTTATTAGAAGTGGGCCTTGAGTGCTCCATGAACTCTCCTAACCTCTTACTCCTGACCTCTCACTTCTCACCTCTCACCTCTCACCTCTGATTAATTGTCCCTATTATCAAAGGTCTCTTTTTTCTTATCTTCTATACGTTTGAAAACCAGGTAGATGATGATAAAAATGATCACTACCCAAAATATCAACTGTAAAACACTTAGAACCCAAAAAAATTCCATCCTTAGGTAATTATTTAAGTTTTACTGCTGTACCGTAAGCCAGAATCTCTGAACAACCCTGCATTACCATCGAAGTAGTAAAACGAACATTGACTATGGCGTCTGCGCCAATGGATTCGCCGTCAGCGATCATTCGTTGGATTGCCTGCTCCCGGGAATCAGCCAAAAGTTTGGTGTACTCCGATATTTCTCCTCCTACCAGATTTTTTAATCCTGCAAAAATATCCCTTCCGATATTTCTAGCTCTTACAGTACTTCCTCTTGCTACATCTATAGCTTCAATGATTTCTCTGCCGGGAATGTGGTCGATTGATGTTATTATCATGATTTTATGGTTTTAGGTCGTGAAGTACTCTATTTATGGTCTGCTCTTTTTTGTCGTATTCTTAAGGTTTTCAAGCACAAAATTAGTCATTTTAGTATAAAGGTGGTGTCTTGTATTTCCGCCATAGATGCCGTGGTTTCGATTGGGGTAAAAATAAGAATCAAACTGCTTCCCGGCCATCACCAGCGCATTGGTCATCTCTACAGAATTTTGAAAATGAACGTTATCATCACCAATCCCATGTACCAGCAGGTAATCCCCTTTCATCAGGTCTGCAAAATATACCGGGGAGTTTTCTTTATACCCGTCGGGATTTTCTTTTTCGGTTCTCATATACCGTTCGGTGTAAATGGAATCATACCATTTCCAATTCGTCACAGGTGCCACTGCGATAGCTGCTTTAAAAACATCAGCGCCTTTAGACAAACAAAGAGAAGACATATAGCCTCCATAACTCCAGCCAAAAATCCCAATTCGCTCTTTATCCACATAGGGGAGTCCGCCCAGATATTTGGCGGCTTCGATCTGATCCATGGTTTCGTATTTTCCCAATTGGAGATAAGTCATTTTTCGAAACTCCTCTCCTCTGGCTCCTGTCCCTCTGTTGTCAACACTCACAACGATAAAGCCATTTTGAGCCAGCATTTGAAACCACCAATAATTGAAACCACCAAAGGCGTCAGTGACCGTTTGACTCCCCGGCCCGCCATAGACATACATAAAGACAGGATACGCTTGTCGAGAATCAAAATCAGGGGGTTTGATCATATAGCCATTGAGTTTTACCTTTTCACTAGTCGTAAAATCAAAAAACTCGACCGGTGTAGTACCATATTCTACCTGAAGATCTTTTATTCCCTGGTTATCTTCAATGACACGGAGTAGCTTCCCTTTTCGATCATAAACAGTATAGGAAGCTGGCTCATTAGCGGCAGAATGAGTATTCACATAATAATCGAAAGTACTGCTAAACTGTGCCTCGTTGGTACCTCCTACTGGCGTAATCTCTTTTTTATTTTTACCGTCCAAACCTACGCTGTACACCTGTCTTTGCAGGGGAGATTTTTCTGCTGTCTGGTAAAAAACCTTTTTATTTTTTTCATCATACCCATAAAAATCGGTTACATCATAAGCTCCTTTTGTCAGCTGTGCCTTCATCTTTCCGGCCATATCATAAAGATAGATGTGATTATACCCAGTCATTTCGCTTGTCCAAAGGAATTGTTTTCCGTCTTTCAAAAAAGTTAGATTGTCGTGGATATCAATGTAATATTTATTGGTCTCTTTCAATAGGACAGTGGTCTCACCAGTATTAGCATCTACCTTCAACAATTCCAGTTCATTCTGGTGGCGATTCATTTTAAAAACGACCAGTTGATTAGAAGAATTCGTCCAAAACAACCTCGGGAAATATTCCGCTGTACCGGTCTTTACTTCGATCGTTTTACCGGTCTCAAGATCATAAATATGTACCGTCACGATCGCATTATCTTCCCCGACTTTGGGATACTTGAACGTCACATTCTCCGGGTATGTATCATCGTGGTACATCTGCATGGTAAACTCTTTGACGTTACTTTCATCAAATCGAAGAAAAGCGATTTTCGATCCGTCAGGAGACCACTCAAAAGATTTTGACATAGAAAATTCCTCTTCATAAACCCAGTCCGCAGAGCCATTGATGATATGATTAAACTTCCCGTCACTAGTGATCCGTTGCTCTTTTTCCTCTTTGAGGTTTCTGACATACAGATCATTATTCCTCACATATGCGATTTTGTCTGCCGAAGGAGAAAAGCTGGTATACATTTGTTTTCCCATCGGAGTGACATTGCTTAATTTTTGCGTTTTGGTATTCCAGACATAAGCATGTTCTTTTGAAGACCTTCTATAAATCGACGCTGTCGCTGTAAAAATCAAGATTTTTGATTCATCAGGACTAAATTGATAACTATCAATATTGAGTGGAACTTCTTCTTTGGTAGTTGTAGCCTGCCCCTGCGCGGCCATGCCTCTAATTACAACCTTACTTGGTTCAAACTGGTTTACTGTTTTGTCATTCCCGTCAAAGATAACCTTAGTGGCTATTCCGGAAGTCAGGTCGTACTGCTGAATTCGGTTCCCTTCCAGCCGGGTATAATGTTTCCCGTCATTTTGAAAATTAAACCCGGGTACAGATTTGGCCATAAAAGTATAATTCTGCCATATATCTTCTACCGTTATTTCTTTTTGAGCAACCAAACTGCCCGATATACATATTGCTATTATTAACAAAAAGTACTTCATATATTCTTTGATTATTTATGTTTATATTTTAGGTTTTAACCCCAAAAGTCGAAATTATAGCTTTTCAAGGGCTATTCCTTAATTGTTAATGATAATTTTACCCTTTCCCAATAATCATATTCAAAGCTTCCTGTACTTTCCTTCGATGTTCTCGCTTTTCAATGATCGAAGCGGGAGCAGCACGATCCGTACAATCCTCTATCGGGCAGCGTTCACAGGTATTGTTCACTATCCGGGAGCTAATAGAAGGATCATTTAAAAATTTAATTTTATTGGGGAGCTCTTCATCTATCAGGATTCCTATTGTCACAGAGACATTAATTCCCGAACCCGGATTCCCGGGACGCGCAAGGGTCAATGCAAAATACTCGTCGTCTGTTTCAAAATACTTTGATCGCTGGGCACCTACAATAGTGCCGACATATTTTCCGCCTTGCTGGATGCTGTGAAGGTCTTTGAGTAAAGAGAGGGCTAACCATCGCCGACAATATTTTTCAAAAAGTCCGCTCCCATGAGGCTGATGCTGCCGATCCAGATGGAGTTCTTTATCCATTTGAAATTTATCCGTTGTCGTATCATGAAAAACGCGCATGAAAAACATTTTTCGCATTCCAAATTTCCAGGGAAGTACATTCGTCAGGCGATTAAACAACATCTCCGGTGATGCATTATATTTCCTGATCAGATGAAGAAAAGCTTCGCCATCCCATTTGTTATGCTGGAAAAAGTCTTGTAAGTCTACGATAAATTCATCCCGGCTCATCAAAATAGCAACAGAGAAATAGGCAGCTTTGAAATGATTTAAGACCTCATCGAAGGTATTGATTTTCAGCATCGAAGAAGTCGCAGACCTGCCTTTGAGTCCCCGGTAATTATAGGCCAGTTCTTTTCCATACTGAAAAGCCCGCTGAATTTCCGTCAGTTCTCCATTGAGTAGTAATCTTTTACTTTTTTCCACAAAGACGGATCGGAGATTCTTCATTTCCGGATAATCTTTTAAGCCATTTTCAACAATCTCATATTTGTATTTTGTTTTTAAAATCTTCTCCAGAATTGCCACGTCGACAGCCTGTCCTTTGGATATTTTATTTTCTTCGATAAAAAGATTGGCCGCCTGTTCAATATCCTCAAAATAATTATAATGTAATTCCGTATAAGCCCTTAAAGCGCTGTGATAAAAACTTTCCTCTCCCAAAGCGTAATTCCTTGAAATCTCTACCAAAGTAGAAATAAAAGCGCCTACCCGAACCGGTGCATTCGAGATGATCTCCACTACTTTGGATAATTCTATCCCAAAAAGATCAAGTGGAAGTTCATTTAAAAAATTAGAACGAAGGAGCTCCCCAACCGGAGCAAAAGTTCCGGTCAGTGATGATGAAATCAATTCTGTGTAATCCGTATCTAAGGTCTCTGCAAGTGCTTTGACCTTATCTATTTTTGGGAATTTTTTACCTTTTTCGATCTCATTCAAATAGGAAATAGACATCCCTGTCCGAGCAGCAAGGTCAGAAAAAGACAGCCCCCGTTCCTGCCGGAATTGCTTGACTTTTAGCCCGAAAATGATTCTTTGATTGAGGTTTTTATTGTTCATTAAGTCTATGATTGCTACAAATGGCTAATTTAATGTTTTTCTGCTAGATCAGTAGTTAATGTTTTACTATTAATCATGGCACGCAAGATTGGCTTCACTGCCTTGGATTACAAACTGGTGATCGTTTCGCTTGTGATTGGGCTATGCCCAAGTGATCGATCTACGGTCTTGTGAAATCGCCTTGAAGCAGCCTCACAAGACCGTAGGTCAATCACTACATCACAAGCGAAGGGATCACCTTTTCAGGAGCCAAGTTTTTCTTGCGATTGCTATGTACTATTAATAGGCAGCGCATAGCTAAAAAAAGGAAGCAATTCTTCATTCTTCATTTCTAATTCTTCACTAATCTTATGTTACCTTTGTGCCAATGGATTTAAAAAATTATTATCAAAAGAGAGTGCAGGAGTTTGCGGAACGTGCTGACTTCCTGAAAGCGAAATACAATCGTTTTTCTGTAATCCGGTTGATTGCTTTCATCGGCGGAGGAATTCTGATCGCTGTCATTGGGACTATGGTTCCCTGGTGGGCAACCGCTTTGATCATTATCATTGCATTAATCGCCTTTTCCAAGTTTGTATTTTGGCACCAGGCCATCCAGGATCAACATTTACATTATAAGGCGCTCTCGATGGTCAATAAAAATGAATTGAGTTGTATCCATGATGATTATTCCGTTTTTGAAGATGGCAAGGAATTTCTTGATCCATCGCATTCGTATGCAGTTGATTTGGACATTTTCGGTCCTTACTCTTTTTTCCAATATGTCAATCGTACTTCCACGGCTATCGGGAAATTAAGGCTGGCCAAACACCTAAAAACTGGTGCCTCCCGCCAAGAGATTTCCGACAGACAGATAGCTATCAGAGAACTTAACGATAAAACAGACTGGCGACATCATTTTCAGGCCAAAGGAATGAATACTAAAGATAATCTGCAACATGTTCGTGCCCTGGAAGCATGGATGAAGGAAAAGCCTTTCGTGTCGAATAATAAACTATACTCGATCTCCCCGTATCTGTCACCATTGATTATCACTGCCGGCGCTATTATTACTTTTTACTATTTTTCATGGTATGCATTTTTACTGTTTCTAATCCCTTCTGCGTATATTTTAAAAAAGACCTTAACCCAGGTTGGAGATACCCACCAGCAGACCTCTCATGCTGAAAAGATCCTTGCCTATTACGCGAGGATGATCGAACATATAGAAACAGCATCTTTCGAAAGCCCGAAACTCAAAGAATTGCAAGCCTTGTTTTTTAAAAACGAACAAACTGCTTCCCTATCTATCAGCAGACTATCCTATATCATTGCTCAGCTCAACGTCCGCTATAATGCTTTTGCTATCGTGCTGAATCTTTTTGCCCTCTGGGATTTGATCTGGATAAAAGCACTGGAAAAATGGAAAGCAGCACAAAGCGAACGCCTATTGGATTGGTTTGAAGGATTGCAGGAATTCGAGGCACTCAATAGTTTTGGCAATCTTTACTATAATAACCCGGAATGGATATTCCCGGAGATTACGGATAGTTCCGATCTCATTGGTCTAGACTTAGGTCATCCTTTAATTCAGGCCGGGAAAAGAATTTGTAATGACCTGAAAATGCCCACACAGGCGCATATCAAATTAGTCACCGGTTCCAATATGGCAGGGAAAAGCACATTCCTCCGGACCGTTGGTTTGAATATCGTCCTCGCAATGTCTGGCTCTCCCGTTTGTGCAAAAAGATTTGAGTTACCGTTGATCCGGGTTTTCACTAGTATGCGGACACAGGATGCACTGCACGAAAGTACTTCTTCTTTTTATGCGGAATTGAAACGATTAAAGTTCATCATCGAAGAAGTAGAGGATCGCCAGGATACTAATACCGATATTTTCTTTCTCCTTGATGAAATTCTCAAAGGCACGAACTCCGTCGATCGCCATACCGGTTCCAAAGCCTTGATTCGGCAATTGATCAAGAGCAAAGGTTCGGGAATCATTGCTACTCACGATCTCGAATTGGCCGCACTGGAAGCAGAGTCGAATGGCACGGTAGAAAACCTCTGTATCGAAGTGGAAGTCAAAGACGATAAGCTCTTTTTTGATTTTAAAATAAAACCTGGGGTAAGTAAGAGTTTTAATGCGACGCAGCTGATGCGGAGTATGGGGATCCGGATTGAGGGGTAGTTCACTCCTGCGTCGTGAAAGTGATAGTTCTCCCTGCGGTCGAAAGTGATAGTCCCGATTTGACTTCGTCACATCGGAAAGGGATAGTTTTGGCTTCGCCAAAAAGGGATAGTTCGCTTCGCGAAAGTGATGGATATGTTGGGTAGTAATTGTGCGCTTTGCGCTTTTGGCAAGGTTCGAGAAAAACATAAAAAATCATAATAATCAGCGTCCTTCAGCGTCAAAAATATGATATGAAATATTTACCCTTTCTAATCTTTTTGATGAGTTTGTTGCCTTTTCAAAACTGTACTTCCGATCAGGTGGAAGAGAAAGCAAACCAAGAAAAAATTGTATCTTCTGATCTTGACAATCTTACAGATCAATACAATGTCGCTTTCCTGATCATGGACGGCGTCTACAATACCGAATTAACTGCACCTTATGATATTTTTCAACATACTATATTCAGAGTAGGAATCAAGTCGATGAATACTTTTATGGTCGCTAATACTAAAAATCCGATCAGAACTTTTGAAGGGATAAGAATATTACCTGATTTTAATTATCTGGAGGACAATATACCGCCAATCGATATTCTCGTTATCCCCAGTGCGGAACATCATATGGATACGGATTTGGAAGATGAGCGAATGATTGAATTTGTAAAAAAGGTAGCGGAAAAAGCTACGTTTATCACCTCACATTGCGACGGTGCCTTTGTTTTGGCCAAAGCCGGCTTATTGGATAATATTGAATCCACTACCTTTCCTAGCGACATCCCTGCTTATCGCGAGATGTTCCCGAGTCTAAAAGTGCATGAGGATGTACTCTTTGTGCATGACGGAAAATATATTACCTCCGCCGGTGGCGCCAAGTCTTTTGAAGCAGCGCTTTATCTTACTGAATATTTGTATGGCGATTCCATTGCCCGGCGATTAGCGGAAGGGCTGGTGATTGACTGGGATTTGTCGAAAGTTGCGCATGTGGTGGTGGAGTGAAAGGCCAGTAAACCCAAAGGGTTTTGAAAACCCCTTGGGTTTGTGAGCTGGGATAGTACAAAAAAAAACTCCCAAGTTTATGTAATCCACCTTTTCTCTGCATCTATTAACTGAAAACTTTAAATCATTTAAAAATATTTAGTTATGAAGCGTATCCTCGTCTTGCTACTTAGTCTTTGCTTGTCTTTCCAAATATTTGCAGAAGACAAACCAAAAGAAGTCAAATCAACCATCAAGTATGTTACTGTTTTTACAAAAGGAGCACAGGTCAGCCGGGAGGCAAATGCCAGTATTCCGGAAGGGAGTTCAATTATCAAATTTGTAGGAATCTCTCCAAACATTGATAAAAACAGTATTCAGGTCAAAGCCGATGGAGATTTTACCGTCCTTTCTGTTGTTCATCAATTAAACTATTTCGAGGCTCCGGTAAAAACGGAAGAGATCGAAAAACTTCAGCATGATCAGCTAAAACTCCAGGATCAGATCGAGGACGAGAACACTCTTTTACAGGTTTTAAGTGAAGAAGAATCTTTAATCCTGACCAATAAATCTTTGGGTGGTCAGCAATCTGGTGTACAAATAGATCAACTTCGGGCGACCGCAGAATTTTACAGAACCCGAATGAAAGACATCCGGCTGGAAAAACTGAGCATATCCCGAAAGCTCAAAGGCATTCAGAAAAAGATTGGCCAAATCCAGTCGCAGCTGAACCAACTGAATTATAGAGAACGTACCAATACTACCGAAGTCGTTTTGGCTATTTCATCAAAAAAAGCAACTTCGGGAACGTTTCTGATCAGCTATCTGGTCAATAATGCCGGCTGGACACCGCATTACGACCTTAGAGTCAAAGATGTCAAAAGCCCGGTTCAGCTTTCCTACAAAGCAAATGTCTATCAGACTTCCGGTGAAACCTGGGAGGATGTGATGCTTACTTTATCCACGGGTGATCCTTCTCAATCCGGAACCAAGCCAACGTTGAATACCTGGCGATTAAATTTCTTTATTCCTGCTTATGCCGGCAATAACAGATATCAGACAGGAGCTTATAGTGGTGCCTATAATGGCGCAATACGTAAAGTACAGGGTGTCATTATGGACGAAAACGGAGAGCCATTAATCGGAGCCTCAATTTTGATCAAAGGATCGACAATTGGTACCACTACTGATATCGACGGTAAATACTCCATAGATATCCCAGATTATGGAAAAGCGCTTATCGTCTCTTATATCGGATATAATTCTTTAGAAACGGCCATCAATTCCAATAGTATGAATATTGTCTTATCTGATTCAGGTGTGATGCTTGAACTAGTTGTGATGAGCGGCCATATATCGAAACGTAAAAATAAACGAGACAAAATTCAAAAGGATGAGGTCGCTGCATTAGCGCCGACTCAACCCGTACCCGTCCAGGAGATTGAAAAAGCGACGACTGTTTCTTTCAAAATTGAGATACCTTATGATGTCCCATCCGATGGAAAACAGTACGTCGTCCAGATAAAAGATCATGAACTTCCGGCTTATTACGAATACTATTGTGCGCCTAAAATTGATCTGGACGCTTTTCTTACTGCACAGGTTACTGGATGGGAAGCGTTTAACTTGCTCAATGGCGAGGCCAATTTATTTTTTGAAGGCACTTACCTGGGTAAGTCTTACCTGGATGTGCAAAATGTGGAAGATACCCTGGACTTGTCTTTGGGTCGGGATCAAAATATTGTAATCTTGCGAACCCGACAAAAAGAAAATACGAAGAAGAAATTCATGAGTAACAAACGGGTAGATACCAGAGCCTGGGATATTGAAGTAAGAAACAAGAAAAAATCACCCATCAATATTGTGATTGAGGATCAGATTCCGATTGCTGTGACCGAAGAGATTGAAGTCGAAAAGGAGTATAAAGATGCGGTGTTTGAAGAAGATACCGGTAAGCTGACCTGGAAATTTGACCTGCAACCTAATAATACTAAGAAATTGAATTTTAAGTATACGGTAAAGTATCCAAAAAAGAATAGAGTCGTTTTGGAATAACGAGGAAAGTCGTTTATACTTTATAAATAGGAGTCATCCTAAATTTTTGAAATGATTGACTTATTCTTATTCGACGCTGAAGGACGCTAATTATTATGTTAATAATTATGTTTTCATTAGTGCCTTCGGCGCTAATCGACATAAAAAATCATAAATATCTACGTCCTTCAGCCTCAATTAAAAATTTGAGCTGATTCATGTATATTTTGATTCTTCCATTGAAAAAAATAT
>JBLHJZ010000027.1:0-15748 GCA_047619515.1 Saprospiraceae bacterium
TTTTTACAAGGCTAATATTCCTATCGATTACTATTCCTCATTGCCAACCAAACTTGAAAATGGGAATACCACCTTTTTAAAAGAAGAGGTACTCCAGGGCCGACAATACATGATCATGAGCAACTATGGCCCGTACAATTTCAAATACCCGGCACTATGGCTGAGGAAAATTGAAGGCAATACTTATACCTTCGTGATATTCGGTCCTTTCGGGAATTGGAAAGCTGTCGGTGGAGAAGGTTTTATAATGATGTCTCAAAAAACGGGTTCTATCCCTGCGACACTGGTACTGGAAGCGGAGAACCTGGCTACCAATCTCGCGATCGAATTGGAATATTTTGGAGACTCTTTTGTGGATGAATTTGGAGTGGGACAAAAGAAAGGGAAACCGGTGAAGCTGAGATGGAGAAAGGAATGACTGTGTATAAAAAAAGGCTAAGCGGAATCTCCCACTAAGCCTTTCTTGCTTTCGTTGAATAAAATTAGGCAACGAACATTTTAGATTTTCTGAACTTCTTTACTAACAAGTAGTAAAACATAGCTCTGTATTTGTTACGGTTTCTAGAACCCATTGCAGCACATACCTCAGCAAGTGCTTCGTCTAATTTTGGCGTGTCTTTAAGCTCTAATTTCTTGAGTAAAAAATTAGTTCTTACTCTAGCCATTTCTTCTTTGTTACTACAGGCTACTTTGGTAGCGTCCGCTTTGTAGATAGCCGGGCCGCAAGCTTTTGCAACAGCATCAAGTAAAGGTCTGTCAACTTTTTTGACAATTTCTTTACTGATGAATTCCTTTTCATAAAGATCACAAAGATCAGATAATTTGCTCATATTTAAATAGGTTTGATTAGATAATATAATTAGTTCAACTTCGGTTAAGTTCTTTTAGTTGCAACAAAGTACAATTAATTATTTCAAAACAAATATAGTTGCAATAAAAAATTCATTTTGATTTGATGCAAAGTTAAGTATTTAATTTTGCATACAAAGTATTTTACAAACTATTGCAACAGTCCTTAGAATTGGATTTATATTTTTTACCAATTTTGCTTTTACTTTTTGAAAAAATACAAGACAGAAATATAACCAGAAAATTAATTTCGAAAGGCTAAAAAAAGAGATGAAAATCAAAAACCAGAGAAGGTCATTCCGCATTCCTTTTCTCGACTCGAAAGGCTAATTCCATTGATACACAGTATCAAGCTAGAGCCAATGCGCGAAAGGACAATTATTCCTCATTCCAAAATCCTCAATCCAAAATCCTCATTCCAAAATCCTCATTCCTCATTCATAACCGGACTATCCTAAACGTCAAATGTTCATCCTTCAATCTAAGATGTAAGAGATAAACCCCTTGCGGTAAAGTTGCATCACTAAAGTGGTAAGTATGTAATCCACTGCGAAGTGTTCCTTGTGATTGTAACTGCCCAACCTGCACTCCCCGTACATCATAAAGATTAATGCTCATCGGAGTACTTTCAGGAAGTTCAAATTGCAAGGTAAACGTTTCACTAAATGGATTCGGGAAATATTGAAGATTAATATCATTAGAAAAATTATACAAGCCATCAATAAAGTCTACATTTAGATCAAGGTAGATAATACTATCGCAGCCATTTTCAGCAGTCAGAAAGATTTCATAAAAACCTGTTGAATCAAATACGGTGCTACCGACAGTATAAGTTTCTCCTTCCGAAATAGTGTCACTCAGCTCAATAAGATAAGTATCAGCCACATTAAGCGTCAAGATAATCATACTGTCGCAGCCGATGCTGTTGGTGATATTAATAATATAAACACCGGCATCGGTAAGCTCCAGTCCTCCCGGGTCATAGACCTCACCATCGCAAATTGTTCCGAAAATTTCGATAGCACTATCGCCATTTTGAATATTGATCACTACGATACTATCACATCCATTAAGCCCTTCACCCGCTAATATTTCCTGCCCTGTAGGATTAGTAACAGAATAGATAGTGCCATTAAAAATTACACTATCATCCCCACAGAGCACTTCGTCGAAATTGAAAATTAATTCAGGCGCTATGGCAATAAGTTGGGTAATCGTATCATTTCCAAATTCATTACTGGCGATCAGCGTGACTTCATAATATCCGGGATAATCAAAAACTGACGAAGGGTTTTCTGCTGAAGAAGTAGAAGGAGTTCCGTCATCAAAAGTCCAACTCCATTGGGTCGGATTAAAAGTAGATTGATCTTCAAAGTTAACCGTGTAAGGACTACACCCACCTTCGATGTTGGTATTAAAATCAGCCGTTGGCGCAGCGATTAATATAATCTGCTGTACAATCGTATCGCTTCCGCAATCATTAAATGCGGTCATCGTTACCTCAAAAGGACCATTGCCGGTATAGGTATGCTCAGGATTAAAAGCTAAAGTGGTATTATTATCTCCGAAATCCCAGAGATAAGCAGTGGCACCATTTGATGCATTGCTAAAGTCCACGGTGAATTCATCAATAGTATAGTTGAACCCTGCTGTAGGAATATCGTCGATGAGTATGAAATTACTATTGATTGCGGTATGACTTCCTGCGGCATTGCCTACTTCAAGTATTACCGGATAAGTACCCGGAGTAGCGTAGCTGATTATAGGATTTTGTAGAGTTGAACTCTCCGGATTTCCTCCTGCAAATATCCACGTCCAGGTTTCCGCGCTTAAAGATTCATCCTGAAATGTTATGCTCACTCCCGGGCAGTCTTCCTGAATATCCGAACTAAACTGAGCGAGCGGAGGCAAAAGCGGTTGCGCAGCTTCGGTCAGGAAAATAGGTGTACCGTTCAATGCAATATCAGTAGTGCTGATCAAAGTATTAATACCTGTTTCAGCATAATCCCATTCTTTTTTATACAATTGTGTAATATCCAGACCAGCAGGAAAAGTATAAGAGGCAGCAGCAGTCTCCGCAAAATCAATCCAGGTCTTTGCCCAGAGGACATAAGTATAATCCCCGTTGCCATCGACTATAGCTGCTCCGTCAATTTCATCCGGTAGCATTAATGCTGTAGTTCTTATCGAATCATAGGTCGCACCAAACAAAAGATCAGAAGTAGTTTTATAGGCTTTGCCCTGAATAGTGATGCTTTGGTTGTACGGACTGATACCCGTTATTTTTTCATAGAGCCCCATCATTTGAAAAGGATCATTCGCCTCTCCGTAGGAAGCGGTTTCGGCGAGTTGTCTCACATGAAATTGAGCAATATTATTTTTGATACTTTGGATATAGGCTTTGATGATAAAATTTCTTTGGGCACTATCACCACCAATAAAATTTCCAAATTGTTTTCTGGGAATATTGCAGGCACTGATATACCATTGTTTTTCAGGATAAGTATTTCCTTCATAACCATAATCAAACAAAACATCCTGGAAGGCATTTTTCAATTTTAGAATTCCATTGGCTGCAGCATCCGAATGACGCTCGTAAGCAAAACCTCCGATATTGGTGTCATAATAACTAGTACTACCGTCAAAATGGGGGAGGGAGTTATAAGCAATAGCATCAAAATAAGCACCGCCTTTAAGTGGATAACCGGTGACGATACTACCGTCAATAGGATTGTCTGTATTTCTCAATACCGCATCCAGAAAACTTGGAAATCCAATGCCTGCAATCGTCACATAACTATCAGGGTCTAGCGTTTTTATTATTTCATAACTGATGCGCAACATCCTTATATAATATTGGATAGGGGCATGCAAAGTATAATCGCAGGGATCGGGATTGTTTTCCCACCAGTTGCCATTCTCCCCCGGAGGCAGCCAGCCTTTTTTACCGGAAGCATCATAGTCAGGCCCGTCTGTGATTTCCCAAAAACGGATATTATCTTTATAGGTATTGACGGTTTGGTATAAATATTTGGCAAATTCATTATTGTCATTGATCGGCGTACCGTTAGCTCCATTATCCCAGATTTCTAAATATAAATTTTCAAACAAAGCGGATTGTTGATCAGGGCAATGGACAACGGTGTCCCGTACGGAAGAAGATGGAAACCCGATCGTAGCTACATTATCACGTAGATCAAGATTATTATAATGTTCAAAAGTACTTAGTTCAATATCATATCCCCAGAATTCCAGGAAGAAATGTGGTAGGATACTTCTAAATGATTTTACACCGGCACCTTGTTGATTCTCGTTGATATTACCAGCAGCAATATCTCCCAGTTGCTCATCAGTCCAGGGCGGATAATAAGAAGTATTTGATCCCGGACGAAACATGCCATCATAAGAAGGCACCTGGTCATTGGCGGTATAGGTCAGTTGAGAAGTCGTTGGAGCAATGAGGTCTAAGTTAATAAAAGCAGTCGCACTTCCACAATTATTAAAGGCCGTAAGCTGAACAGTATAGAAGCCGCTTGTCAAATATAAGTGATCGGGACTCGGATCAGAACTGGTTGTGCCATCTCCAAAATCCCAAAGGAACTCGCTACTATTTGTACCCGATGAATTTTGAAAAGCTACCAAAGGGCCATTCACGGTATTGGAAAAACTAACTTCAGGAACGGCTTCAATATGGATCACGTCGGACTGTGTGGCAAGAAGGTTTCCGTTGGCATCAAAACTTTGAAGTAGGACAGTAAACGTTCCTGCTTGATTAAAAGTAACCGAAGGGTTTTGCGCACTTGAATTGGCAGGCGATCCTCCTTCAAATGTCCAGCTCCAGCTAGTGGCTGCGGAAGGAGAGAGGTCTGTAAACAGAACAACTTGTGGTGCACAGCCCTCCGAAATATCAGCGGTAAAAATCATGTCCGTCAAAAAAATCGGCGCACCGCTTAATGCAATGTTTTGTGATGCTATACTACTACGGTGATTAGTTGCGCCATAATCCCATTCTCTTTTGACCAGATTGTCAATCCCCAGATTGGCTGAAAAAGTATAAAGTGCGCTGGCTGTTTCCGACTTGTCAATACTCGTTTCCGCCCAAAGTACATAAGTATAATTATCATTTTCATCTTTGAATGCACCACCTTTTACACCTTGCGGCAAATCAAGTGCAGTGGTACGATTCGGGTCATGTGTTTTTCCGAACAATAATTCTGAAGCAGTTTTATAAGCAATCCCTTCTTCATTGGCTTCCTGAAAATAACCATCCGCAAGATTAAGTTTTTTATACAAACCCATCACATCAAATTCGGAAAAAGCATTTTCATAAGTTTTATCTTCTGCAAGTTTATAAATATGAGATTGTAAAAAATTATTTTGCATACAGACAACGACATTTTTTATCATAAAATTTCGCTGTGATTCTGCTGACCCGATAAAATCTCCAAACTCCTTTCTCGGAAGATTAATCTCTGTGATAATCCATGGCTTCAGTGGATAAGTGCCACCGTCATATCCATAATTATTCAAAACACCCTGAAGCGTGTCCTGCAGTGCAAGTATACCGTCAGCGGCAGCATCAGAATGCCGGGTTTGTACAAAATCCATAAGGTCATTGTCCCAATACCTGAGACTCCCGTCAAAGTGTGGATAAGAATGAAAACCCATGACATCGAAGTAGGCTCCGGCAGTCAATGGATAATCAAGGTTGGTACTGCCGTCGACGGGGTTGTCAGTATTTCGTAAGACAGCGTCCAGAAAACTTGGATAGCCTACTCCGGATACCGCAATATAAGCTTCGGGGTCAATACTCTTGATCACTTCGTAACTAATCCTGAGTAGCCGGACATAATGAAAAATAGGTGCCCTTAATTTATAGTCGCAAGGATCAGGATTGTTCTCCCACCAGTTGCCTGGCGATCCGGGAGGCAACCATCCACGATTTTGGGTGAAGTCAAACCCCGGCTCATTCCAGATTTCCCAGAATTTTATATATTCATGATATAAAATAGCCGTTTGGTAAATATAAAGCGCATAGTGATTATCATCATTGACCGGTGTGCCGTTTTCGCCATTATCCCAAATGTCGAGATACATATTAGCAAATAAGGTCGACTGAATACCCGGACAATATTCTGTTGTATCCTGGTGTACTGCTGCCGGAAAGCCTACAATCAAAGTATTGTCTTCTAAGCCAAGATTCTTGAATAATTCATAAGTACTAACTCTGGCATCATATCCATATTCATAAAGGAAGCTTTCGAAAAGTCCGGGTCTGAGTGCTTTTATACCAAGACCTTCTACACCATTTGCAGGATTTCCCGCTGAAATCTCAGCAAGAAACGCATCACTAAAACCTGGATAGTTGCCAAGGTTAGTTCCTGCCCGAAAATACCCCTCGTAGGGCAAAATAGTGTCGTTGGCGGTATAGGTGACTTGAGCAGATATGCTTATAGTGAATAGAAGGAATAGTAGGTTTAGCGATTTATTTCTCATATATATGATTGGTTGACTACATATAAGCTAAAATAGTACCGAATAGTTTAAAGAGGAGTTCCAGAAGAGGACTGGTTTTGGAGAGGGTGTATTTTTTTAAAAATACAGTAAACCTTGGGTTTTTTAAAGGACTTGGAGTGAGAAAGGTTTAGTAAGTAGTAAAAGAGACAATTATATATTGGATGTCACTTTGTTCATCGGGATAGACTTCTCGTCCCTTACGGACACAAAAAAAGCCTCACTTTCGTGAAGCCTCTTTTTGTGCCCGAAGCGGGACTCGAACCCGCACGCCCATAAGGACACATGGCCCTCAACCATGCCTGTCTACCAGTTTCAGCACTCGGGCAAGCTTATCGTTATGTTTGATGCGTCAATTGCACACCTTTTTTACTTACAAGCACAAATATAAATTATAATGCTGAATTAGTTAACAAATTTACAAAAAAGAATAGTTCATCGAATACTTATGGATCTTAACAAACGGTTGTTTTTAAGGAGAAAAAATTAAAAGATATTTTCGCAATGTCACAAAATTTTAATCGAGGTTTGTTTTTAAAAGTAAAAGTAAAGTCGCACAAATTGTAAGTTTGCTACCGATTCCTGTCCAGACTTATCCACTCGATTGAGAATAATCACCAATTAGTATAAATACTAGCCATCTCTTAACATGATTTCTGTAGGGAATAAATTTTTAGATAAATAAATTTTCCAGTCACATCTATTTTTATCAAGACTTGCTTATATATTCAGGTAATCATTATATTTGAATTATGTAGCTGGTATAGAGTTTCATACAAATATCAATAATTGCACTTTGTATAATTTTTTATATCAACTCGAAGCCTGGGAAAGTAAATAATTTAGAGACACTATAACTTAACAACCGCACACTATGGAATTATTTTTACTATTGTCGATAGGCATGTCTATCGTGGCTTTTATTTCTATTGCCCTTAACCAGGTTCCTCCTCCTCCTCTGTCTGTTACGGATCAAACCCTTGAACCTGTATTTCCACTAGAGTCTTACCTCTTGACTACGGAAAAGATGAATATTCTAAAACTGAATGATGAAGTCCTGCTACAGGATTTTGAATCTAATGAGCATCAAGACTATCCTTTGGTTCAGGACAAGCCTTCATTATCGGAAAAAGAAGGACAGCCGGTATTATTAAAAATTTGACTTTTTTGTAAAACACGCACACACTATGATTAACATACTGATAAAGCTTGGATTTCTTTGTCTTTTATTGACTTACTCTTTCGTTGTTTCCGCACAAACCGATGAGAAATCAACGCTCGTGACGATAGAAACACTGGAACGAGGCCATAATGAATCAAAAGAACCTGCTAAAAAAACAACTGTTTCGACCAATAATACCAAAGATTTTTACAGGCATCATAAAAGACTACCCGTAACATTCGAAGGATATGCCATTGAGTTGACTACCTCAGATTTTCCGCTGAGCCGTGATTATCACTTATTCGAACAATTTGGGAAAGTCTATTATGATCAGGTTAAAGGTCAGGGTTATTCCTATCTCATTCTTGTTGATTTTTCTAGTAAAAAAGCGATTGAACAATATATCGGGAAAGTTTTGGTCTATAGAGCGCCTGAAGCTAGAATAGTGGCGTATAAGAAAGGAAAACGGAGTTTTAAATAATAAAAACATGCTCTAAAAACAAAGCCCTGACAAATTTGCCAGGGCTTTCTTTTTTTCTTTTTAAGGATTCTAAGCCTCGTGAACTATTTCGTAACTAAATAACCCGAGGATAACGAGTAAAATTGCTAAAATGATCATGGGGAAAATATTTGGTTAATAAAAATGATACAGTAAAAAGGTAACGTATTGTAGGTAGGATAAGTTTCATTAGAGCAAAAAATATATGAGATAATCTGAGAATAGTATAAAATACAAAATTTGCAAAGAGCGCATAAAAAAAAGCCTTGTCGAAGCAGACAAGGCTTTTTGTGTTATAGCATTAAGTATAATTAGACTTTATTTCAAAATTTTTTGTAGGTCAGAGCGGCTACGAACGCCGAAAACCGAACGCCGAAAGCTTGTGCTGAGTCCTATCCCGAACATCGTTGAGGGACATGTCCTGAACAACGTTGAAGGAAAGTTGAAGTACCGAAAAAAGTCTATTACTTTGTCGCTTTGATAAATCTTTTTGAAACTTCAGCCCAATTGATCACATTGAAAAATGCCTGAACATAATCAGGACGTTTGTTTTGGTATTTCAAATAATAAGCGTGTTCCCAAACATCAAGGCCAAGGA
Organism: Saprospiraceae bacterium; assembly: GCA_047619515.1. Lineage (GTDB taxonomy): Bacteria > Bacteroidota > Bacteroidia > Chitinophagales > Saprospiraceae > JAHDHW01. The sequence continues at coordinate 8,623 of JBLHJZ010000027.1, forward strand.
TAGGAGTACCTTTGGTCTCTGCACAATCCATCAGTGGATTATCCTGATTAGGGGTAGAACTTACAAAAAGTTTTCCTGCTTTATCCGCACAAAGCCAGGCCCATCCTGAGCCAAAACGAGTACCTGCAGCAGTACTAAACTGCGTTTTGAAATCCTCAAAATCCTTAAAAGAAGCAGCCATAGCTTTACCAAGTTTTGTGGTTGCTTTTGGTTCGCCTCCTCCGGTTGGAGACATTACACTCCAGAATAAAGAGTGATTGAAATACCCGCCTCCGTTATTTCGAACTGCATTTCCATGGGTGGAAGCATCTTTCAAAATATCTTCGATTTTCATTTTTGCAAGCGGAGTATCCTTAATCGCTGCATTTAGTTTTGCAGTATATCCAGCATGGTGTTTCCCATGATGAATTTTCATTGTCCTTGCATCAATATGTGGTTGCAATGCTTTGTAATCGTAAGGTAGGTCAGGAAGATTAAATGCCATTTGAATTATGTTTTTAGTTATTTAATTATAATAGTTCGGTTATAAAATTTGCGCAAAGATAGTAAAAGTACAACAAGCATAATAAGTAAAGTGTTCGAAATGAAGTAAGGTATATTTAAGTTGGCAGCCGGCAGTTCTCCCTCGGCAGTCTGTTACCGTTTTCTAAGGATTAATATTTTGGAATTTGTTTTATAAGGTCTCCTAAATTATTTAGACGGTATTCGGTACTCGGCGTTCGTTGCTGCTCTGACGCACAAAAATTTTGGAATAAAGTCTATTTAAGAAAAACTTCCAGATTTTTGGTGTAAAGACCTAATCAGGCTTGTACTGAGCGAAGTCGAAGTACTGCTGACTGCTGATTGAGACTGCCGACTAAAAAATCCCATTTCCCCAAATTCTTTTTACCTTTGCTAAATAAATACCACAATTATACCTACATGAAATACCGTAATGAAAAAGACAGTCTGGGAATCGTAAAAGTACCAGCTGACAAATATTGGGGCGCTCAGACACAACGCTCCAAGGAGAATTTCCTGATCGGCGGACAACAGATGCCGATCGAAGTCATCCGCGCATTTGCCATATTAAAAAAAGCGGCTGCGCAAACGAATGCAGAACTAGGTGAACTATCAAAAGCCAAAGCCAACCTGATCGGCAAAGTATGTGATGAAATCCTCGATGGAAAACTTGATGATCAATTTCCTTTGGTCGTTTGGCAAACCGGTTCCGGGACACAATCTAATATGAACCTCAACGAAGTGATCGCCAATCGTGGCCACGTATTGAAAGGTGGGGAATTAGACGACGATAAAAAAATCCTCCACCCTAATGATGATGTCAATAAATCCCAATCTTCAAACGATACCTTTCCTACAGCGATGCACATTGCCGCTTACAAAGTTCTCATAGAATCTACTATCCCTGGTATCGAAGCTTTACGAAATACACTGGATCAAAAATCCAAGGCTTTTATGAAAGTCGTTAAGATTGGTCGTACACATTTCATGGATGCCACTCCGGTGACCGTCGGGCAGGAACTTTCCGGCTATGTCTCTCAGTTGGATCATGGTATGGCGACGATTAAAAATTCTTTGAAACATCTTTCGGAATTGGCGCTTGGAGGTACCGCGGTGGGTACCGGTCTCAACACCCCAAAGGGCTATTCAAAATTGGTGGCAAAAAATATTGCTAAGCTAACGGGTCTGCCATTTATTACCGCAAAAAATAAATTCGAAGCACTCGCTGCACATGACGCTATCGTCGAATCTCATGGTGCACTTAAAACCGTGGCTGTTTCTTTGATGAAGATTGGAAATGATATCCGGATGCTAGCTTCCGGGCCGCGGTGTGGAATAGGGGAGTTGATTATCCCTGCCAACGAACCGGGTTCTTCTATCATGCCCGGCAAAGTAAACCCCACACAGTCCGAAGCACTTACCATGGCGATGGCCCAGGTAATGGGAAATGATGTAGCGATAAATATTGGTGGGATGACCGGACATTTTGAGTTGAATGTGTTCAAACCTATGATGATTTTCAACTTCTTGTTTTCTGCAACCTTAATCGGTGACGCTTGCCGTAGTTTCAATGAAAATTGTGCGGTAGGTATCGAGCCTAATTATAAGGTCATCGAAGAAAAATTGCACAACTCGCTGATGCTGGTAACTGCGCTGAATACTAAGATTGGTTATGACAAAGCAGCCACTATCGCAAAAACAGCTTATAAGGAAAATAAAACGCTTAAAGATACTGCCGTTGAATTGGGCTATCTCACTGCCGAAGAGTTTGATGCCTGGGTGAGGCCGGAGGCTATGATTTAATTTCGGCGAAGCCGAAAGTGATAGTCCCGACTTTTGGTCGGAAAGTGATAGTCCCGTACGGGAAGAGATAGTTCTGACGTTGTCAGAAAATGATAGTTCCGCTTCGCGGAAAGTAAGGCTTCGCTTTTGATAGAGTAGAGGTGAATTGACATTGTATATCTATTCTTCAGCTAAAAGCAAGGCTCTACTACGACCGCAGGGAGTCTATCTCTTCCCATACGGGACTATCACTTGCACTTATTTGAGCCAGGTTTTAATGAGAATAGAAGAACCTTTTTTATTTTCTCCTCTTTTTTTATTTAAAAACTATCAAATTCACTTATAAAAACCTATCTTTGCCCCGCAATTTCAGAAAGTTCTTTAAATATGACGGCGCTAAAAGAATTCATAATCCCGATAGAGGGATTATCAGTAGGAATGCATCAGTTTGATTTTCAGATAGATGGGGAGTTTTTTACTCATTTTGAAGCTTCACCTGTCAAAGATGGGAATTTTAACCTGGTTTTGCATTTCGACAAACGCCCCGATATGCTGGTTTTGACTTTTGATCTTACAGGGACATTCAAGACGGATTGCGAAAGATGTCTTGAAAATATAGATTTACCTGTAACGGATAGCCTGCAATTAATTATTAAGTATAGCGACGATGCACAAAAAGAGGATGAAATTATTTACATCCCACAAGAAACTAAAATGCTAAATGTCGCTAAATATGCTTATGAAAGTGTAATTTTGGCGATTCCAATTATAAAAAATTGTGACGAAATAGATGATCCGCCATGCAACGACAAAATGTTGGATTATCTTGATAAGAGCGAAGAAGAAAAAGAAAAAACCGAAAACCCTATCTGGGAGGCGTTGAAAAAATTTAATAAAAAATAATTAACAAGTGCATTTTGCATTTTAAAACGAATAATAATGGCACATCCTAAGAGTAAAATATCTAAGCAGCGAAAAGGAAAAAGAAGAACACACTACAAGGCTCCAATGCCTACTATTGCTACTTGCCCGACTACAGGTGAAGCTCACCTTTACCACCGTGCTTATTGGCTTGATGGTAATATGTACTACAAGGGACAAATCGTAATAAAAGCACTAGAAGAGGAAGTCGAATAGTTGTAGCCATCTAATGCAAGAGATTACAAAAAGCTCCCATAAATCTTATGAGGGGCTTTTTCTGTTTATGCATTGCAGGATTTCCTGCAGGAGATGATAGCGAATTTCTCTCTTTCTACTATTCAAAGTATTGGTCAAAATTCAACTCCACTCTTTTGAAATCGTGAAGTAATTATTTGACCGTAGCAAAGGAAGTTTTTTTTTAAATTAAATAGCAGGCTAAAGCCTGTGGTACGAAGAGATATGAAAAAAATTGTAAATACCCCCAACGCTCCCGCTCCGGTAGGGCCTTATAATCAAGCTACTATGCACAACGGTATGCTATTCGTAAGTGGCCAGATCGCAATTGACCCTGCTACCGGTGATCTTGTTACTGGCGATATAGAAGCAGAGACACGCCAGGTGATGAAGAATCTGAACAATATCCTCGAAGCCGCAAATATGACTTTTGAAAATGTGCTAAAAGCTTCTGTATTCGTTGCTGATATGCACAACTATAGCCGTATCAATGCCGTATATGCTGAATATTTTGATGAAGATACTGCGCCAGCCCGTGAATTAGTGGAGGTCGCTAATCTTCCAAAGTTTGTCAATGTTGAGATTTCTGTCATCGCTGCTTCCCTCGACTAGTGCTCGGGATGACAGCTCGGGTGACAGCTAAAAGCAAAACGCCAAACAGCTAAAATCAATAATAAAAATGGAAAAAAGAAAACAAGTATTATCCGCTATCCAACCGACTGGTGATATGCATTTTGGTAACTACTTTGGCGCTGTCAAAAACTGGGTTACACTACAAGAAAAATATGATTGCATTTATGGTGTGGTAGATTATCATGCTATGACGATGCCTTACTCTCCTAAAAAATTGAGAGAGAATGTTTGGGATTTATTGATCAATCTAATAGCAACAGGCGTTAATCCTGAAAATCTTTTTATCCAATCGCTAGTGCCTGAGCATGCAGAACTCAATTGGATTTTCAATTGCTTTTGCTCATATGGACAGTTGACCAGGATGACGCAGTTCAAGGATAAGAGCCAGCAAAGCAAAGAGACGGCAGATGATTTCGTTGCAGCAGGTCTACTGACTTATCCGATATTGCAAGCTGCTGATATTTTGATTTATCATGCGGATTATGTTCCTGTTGGAAAAGACCAGGTTCAACATTTGGAATTGTCCAGGAATATTGCTCAGCGGTTTAATAATCAGGTTGGCAAAGAATACTTTGTTTTACCGGAACCACTATTGACTGAAATTCCAAAGGTAATGTCTACCGCTGATCCGACCCGTAAAATGAGTAAAAGTGCTGGAGAGAAACATTATATCAATTTGTTTGCTGAAGAAGCTCGTATTCGTAAACAAATTCGTTCGGCAGTGACGGATACTGGAGAAACTCCCGAAGGAGAAATGAGCCCTGGGATAGATAATTTATTCAGTATGTTACGGGCTAGCGGAAAGCAGGAAACACATGATAGCTTGATGAATGATTATAATAATGGTACTTTAAAATATGTGGAACTCAAAGATGCCACAGCGGATGCCCTGGTCGAAATAAGTACTGCGTTCAGTACACGAAAGACGGAATTGCTTGCCAATAAAAAAGAGGTCAAGAATCAAATCAAAGCTTCTTCTTTCGAAATCAGAAAGCAAGCTCAGCAAACCATCAGAGAAGTAAAGGAACTGACCGGCCTTCAAAATATAAAATTTTAATCCAGAGGTGAAAAGTGAGAGGTGAGTAACCTGCCCCCTCACAAGCAAAGCGACCACAAAATAAAAACGCATGAAAATTATCTGCATCGGCCGAAACTACATAGAACATGCAAAGGAACTGAACAACCCGGTACCTAAGAAACCTATGGTTTTTATGAAACCGCCCTCTGCACTACTGGTCAACAACAAACCTCTTTACTACCCGGAGTTTACCAAGAACCTACACTATGAAGCGGAAATTGTACTAAAGATCGCTCGAAATGGCCGGCATGTACAACCTGAATTCGCTTCAAAATATTACACCCAAATTGCTTTCGGGATAGATTTTACCGCTAGAGATTTACAGGATCAGTTAAAAGAAAAAGGACATCCCTGGGAAATCGCTAAAGGTTTCGATGGCTCGGCGGCCTTGAGTGAGTTTGTTTCTCTCAAAGATGTGGAAAATCCCGCCGCTATTGAATTTCGCCTGACCAAAAACAGCGAAGATGTACAAATCGGAAACACCAAAGATTTGATCTTCCAATTTGATTATCTGATTACTTATATTTCTCAATTTTTTAAATTACAACAAGGCGACCTGATCTACACGGGAACACCCGCTGGAGTAGGGCCGGTGCAAATTAAGGACAAGCTGGAAGGATATATAAATACCAAAAATGGGGAAATCAAATTGCTTAAGTGCCAGATCAAATAATTCATTCATTCATTCATTTGCGATTTTTATTGAGTACCTTTTCTATTCATCAAGGCAGGCTTAAAGGCACTCTACTCATGCTTCAGGGCTTAGGTTACCAATATAGCCCTTAACAGGGCAAAAAATCCCTTTGGGTTTTGATATGGGTAACCAGGGAATAAAAAACTAATCCTTTTCTATTCCATAAAGATTTCCTACTTTTGTGGCGATTTTAATTAAGACTATTCATAATCACCTTAAAAACTTTAAATGGCTTATCTATTTACATCAGAATCTGTTTCTGAAGGACATCCGGACAAAGTAGCAGACCAAATATCCGATGCAATTCTTGACGCTTTTCTTACCCAGGATCCCAACTCAAAAGTAGCGTGTGAGACACTAGTAACTACTGGTTTGGTAGTAGTATCAGGAGAAGTTCGATCCAATGCATATGTCGACGTTCAATCTACGGTAAGAGAAGTTATCAAGAGGATAGGATACAACAAATCAGAATATCAGTTCGATGCGGATTCCTGTGGTGTAATTTCCGCTATCCATGAGCAGTCTGCTGATATTGCTCAGGGAGTGGATGTCGGTAAAAAAGAAGAAGAACAAGGTGCTGGAGACCAGGGGATGATGTTTGGTTATGCCACCAATGAGACCACCAATTATATGCCGCTTCCTTTAGAGATATCTCATCTTTTACTCCAAGAATTGGCTACGATCAGAAAAGCAGGGCGTCAGATGAAATACCTTCGCCCGGATTCTAAGTCTCAGGTAACCATGGAGTATAGTGATAATCATGTACCATTAAGAGTGGAGACCATTGTAGTGTCTACCCAGCATGATGATTTTGACAAAGAGAAAAAAATGCTTGCGCAGATTAAAAAAGATGTCAAAGAAATTTTAATCCCAAGAGTAATCAAAAAATTACCTGCTAAAGCAAGAAAACTTTTTGATACAAAATATACCCTTCATGTCAACCCAACCGGTAAATTTGTAATCGGTGGCCCACATGGAGATACCGGATTGACAGGTCGTAAGATTATCGTGGATACTTATGGTGGAAAAGGAGCCCATGGTGGCGGTGCATTCTCCGGGAAAGATTCTTCGAAAGTGGATCGCTCCGCAGCTTATGCTACCCGGCACATGGCCAAAAATATCGTGGCAGCGGGCTTAGCTGATCAATGCCTTGTACAAGTTGCTTACGCTATTGGTGTGGCAAAACCGGTCGGCCTTTATGTGGATACTTATGGTTCCTGTAAAGTCGAAGGGCTTATAGACGGAGAAATAGCTAAAAAATTAGATAAGCTTTTTGATCTTCG
>JBLHJZ010000028.1:0-15538 GCA_047619515.1 Saprospiraceae bacterium
ATGCGTATTGATAGATTGGATACTGTTTGAAATATTAAAGAGATAATTCGTTCCGAATCCAATCTTTGCAAAAGGAATATATCGTTGACGCTTGCCCATTGGATATATTTTTACACCGATTGGAATACTAAGATTTCGCAGGGTATGTTGAGAATGAAAATCAACTAAAAGATTCACCCCATCAATTCCAATATCCTCGTTTCTATCAAAGCGAAATTTAGCTTCTGAAAGGCCGTAAGGCGTAGCCAGATCCACCGTATACTCATTGGAATTAGCATTCTCTTCATCCGAAACACTATAGGACAAATCTGAATTGTGACCGGAAGAAGTTTCTTCGCTTTCATATTGGATACTCCCGGAAATATCCAGAAATTTATTGAGCGAAACTTGAGCGTCCAAGGCACTAAACCAACCTGTATTATTGGTATAATTGAAATCAAAGGGTGCCAAATCAGATTGATAATTTGCACTGATTTTGTGTTGCAGGAATACAACGCCGCTTCTGATTCCGAATGCTGCTCTTTTAGGTTTTTGGTTTTCTAATAATTTGATTTTTACCTCTTTTGGTAAAACTTCTAGTTTATTAATCTGTAAATAACTCGGTTCTCTACCCGGGAGAAACGGAAGTTCAGCCAGATAGGCAGATTCGTAAATATTAACTTCTTCGCTATTCAAGTAGTTTTCCTCTTCCTTTTTCCTGTTATCAGCATTGCTCTTATCTGCCCATTCCTTACTAAGGCCTTCGGTTATCGGTAAAATATTATTTGTTGCTGTCTTTTTAGCCCGGGTTTTGTTTTCCTTATCAATGCTTATCTTTTTTTTCATCGAACCGGGGGCAGATTCGGACTTCCTTACTTTTATGTTTTGATTTAACCTATTTGAAAGAGAAGACGCTGCATTCGTATTTCCTTGCTCTTTTGTAGGTAGTGTCTTAATATTATTTTGACCCTTATCTTCCTTTTTTACATCATTACTTGCCGGAATAGGGCTCGGTTCTATTATAGGGTTTGAAAAATCAACAGCAGCAATAAGTCCCTGATCAACCTTTATAAAAGTAAAATATCCAAGAAACATCAATCCCATCAGCATGGTTCCGAACAACAAAAGCAACCATTTTCTGTCCGCTTTCTGAGTAGCAACATGTGGAAGAATATTGTCCCACACCACTTGATCAGGCGTGTTCCAGTCTCCAACAGGCATGTCACCATCGTTGAAACTATTTTTCCATATGTCATTAAATTTATCCATGTTCCTGGCTGTAAATCTTTTGGTGGTCTAATATTTTATTTTTTAATACATTCCTAGCTTTCATTAATTGCGATTTGGAGGTACTTGTCGTGATACCCAACTCCTCGGCGATCTCTTTATGAGAAAAACCATCAATTACATACATATTAAAAACGGTCTTGTATCCAACCGGCAACATTTGAATATGACTTAACATCTCTTGTAAGGACAGATTGGATAAAGGACTTACATCGTCCGATTCAATTTCTGTTGCAGAAGAAATATTTACTGCGTAAAGTGAATTTTTCCGAATATCTGCCAAACAGACATTAATTGTAATTCGTTTTGCCCATGCTTCAAAAGCTCCTTTTAGCTCATCAAACTGACCAAGGTTTTTAAAAATATTGATAAAAGATTCTTGTAAATAATCCTGTGCAACACTTCTATCCTTGGCATATCTTAGACAAACTACAAAAAGACTGTTTTTGTATAACTCATACAAAGACTGATACGCTCCCTGGTTTCCTTCAAGGGCATTTTTAATCAATTCGTAGTCTTTGTTTCTTTTATTCAAAATAAGTAATTCTGTTTATATCTAATATGCGGTAACTCAGGTATGGGTTGCCTGGGGTTAAAAATAAATTTCAGCCTATCTTATAGTAACCAGAAAGGAAGGAAAATGTTGAAGGAATAGAGGGAATTAGAAAATTAGGATTTAGGATCAGATTCCAGACCTGTAAACAGCATAGGAATTTATGCAAAAGCCGTTTCAAAAAGCTGGAGAGATTCTGTTTTTTTTATAGAATTGATATACCGATAGTGAAATGAGTTGCGAATAGGAATTTTCAAGTACATTTATCTGAATATTTTAATAACCAAAACAATTTAACCCTGTCTATTGAAAGTATTATAATTTGGATTATTTTAGGTACTACTTCCGGTTGGCTAGCAGGCAGACAGTGGCGTTTTCCGGAGTTATCCATCAAAACGTCGCATCGACTTCCACTTTTATTCTTTCCCTGCTGACCGGATGCAAAAATTCAATGGATTCCGCATGTAGGTGAAGTCGATTGGCTTTTGTACCGTAGAGGTCGTCGCCAACGATGGGCGTGTTCAAGCCGAGGGAATGAGCCGCGTGCATCCGCAATTGATGGCTGCGTCCGGTGATCGGAAAAAAATGTATCCTTGTTCGATCATTGGATCGTTCGATCACTTTCCATTTTGTTTGGGCGGTTCTTCCATGTTCGTGGCAAACCAATTGGCGCGGTCTGTCATTGATGTCGACCCGAAGTGGTAAATCAATAGTCCCTTCCTCCTCCTTTATAATACCTTCGAGCAAAGCCACATAACGTTTTTTAATCGTCCGTTTGATAAATTGCTTTTGCAAAAATTTGTTCACTTCCTTCGACTTAGCAATCAGCATCAATCCTGAAGTGGACATGTCTAGTCGGTGTACGATTAGCGGGCCGGTTGCCGTAGGATATCTTTGTTTCATCCTCGAGTAAACGGAATCAAAAATATTTTTCCCCGGAGCAGATAGCAACTCAGTCGGTTTATTGATCACTAGCAGTTGGTCGTCTTCGAAGACTATCTCTATATCTTTGCCTTCGGCAATATTGATCAGCAGGAGATTTTCATCCATTTCTATTCCCTGGAGCATATGCGCTAAAATGGGTTCGCATTTTCCGCGACAGGCAGGATAGAAATGTGCGTGTTTTCTAATTTCCGCGTTTGGCGCCTGTCCCCACCAAAACTCCGCCATCGCTATGGGTTTCAATTGATGTTGAAAAGCGTATTGGAGTAATTTTGGTGCTGCACATTCTCCGGAACCAGCAGGTGTTGGTGTCTCCTGAAAAATATCGTTCAGGCTTTTCTTTTCGCCTATTTGATTCAAAAACTGGTATTGTTCAAATAGCTTTTGCTGCAAGGCTGCTGACTTCTTCTTCCGCTCTTCTTTTAAAATAGTAATCTCTTCGAGATATTGATCCAGTGCCTGTTGGCTTTTAGCAAGCTGGGCTTTCCATTGATTGGTCAGGTTTTTCAAAAAGATACTTTCCCCCTGACTCTCCCCTTTTAATTCTTCCAATAAAGGCTGAAAAAGGTCTGGAGCAAGTTCTTCCCCAGCTTTCTGTCGGCGGATTTTACGGACTTGTTTCGCCGCTTTCATTTGCTGTTTCTGCTGTGCCACCTGGCTTGCACAATCTGCCGTTTCCTTTTGTAATAATTGTCTGCAGCTTAGTAGTCCTGGTGCTTTTTCCAGTTTTTCAACTTGCTGATTTATCTGATTGAGTGCTTCATTTCCTTTTTTAAAAAAACCATCTTCCCTTAATATATCAAAGACTGGCGGCACAAATTTAGCATGATGATTCTGCTCTGCCAGCTTTCCTGAGAAAGCGGATAAATAACCAGTCTTACCTTCTTTGTTTTGAACCACAAGGACGCCAAACATTTTACCGATGACCACTTGAGAGGGCACCTCCCCTATTCCATCTTCAATACCAAAGTTATGTTCCCATTCTGCTTGATGTATAATATGGTGCTGGAGTTCCTTCGCTGCCACAAGACAAAGTGGATGAGGGTCATAGTAAAACGGAAAGGTGAATCGCTCCGGCAAGGAATGGGCAGCTATTGATTCCTCGAAATCGGTAAAACAATTTTTTTGTATTGGTACTTCCTTATTCATCAGATATATCCTTCAATTGTATCAAATTTAGTAGTGGATACTATTTCCTAGTTGCCTTAAAAGTTCCATTCGGCTGTATCATCATCAATTCTTTGAAATCCTTGTTTTCATTTTCTATAAACTCTGCTTTAAAGCCTTCTAAAATTTTAAAAGCGAACTTATGTTTTCCAGTGGCCAATAACTCATATTCGGGTTGTCCCGGTACAAAGAGAAAAAGCGTACTCTTATTTTTAATATAAGCCTTTATCGTAGTTCCGGAAACTTCATATTCACCGACATACTTTTCTAACATTGCTATATCAACCTCAATAGTATTGGGCGTCCGTTTAAATTCAAGAGGATCCAGCGCAGCTTCCACTTTCATTTTTACATAAGAAACCTCCCCCATATCATTGGCGTTGAAATTGAATCGTAAGCCCCCTGAATCTGAAGTATCAACGCCTGTTTCTGTTACTTCAAAAGGCTCAAAAATATCATAATGAAAATGCTTTAAATAGAGTTTCTTTAATTTAAAGTTTGCAAATAGCGAATCTCTTTCGACAGTTATGTCAAAATCTCCATAACCAGGATGCGAATACTTCCCGGCGTACTCTTGCAAAATATGAGATGGTTTTGTGTTTTCTATTTTACCGGAAGTAGATTCAGCTTTGACTTCCTGGTTTTCTTTTTTGGCTTTTTCCTGTCTATCAATATATCGTTGCGCCCAGTTAGTTTTATTTACCTCCAACATACGGTCCGCAATCGTGTTTCTCACTAAACTTGGAACAGCAGAACCGTTTTGATTAGCTAAGACAACTACACCAATACTATCACTAGGAAAGAAAGCGACATTAGCTGAAAAGCCGTCAATGTTTCCACCATGTTCTACTCTGTAATGCCCTCTATAGGAGGAAATAAACCACGCATAGCCATAATTTGTCAAATGCATATCCGGAAAATCATCGTCTGGGCCTGCGCCACTGACGACCATTTGAGAACCAATGGCTTCTTCAATATAAGACGATGGTAGAATTTCCTGGTCATTAAATTTTCCCTTGTTAATCCAGGTAATCAACCAGTTAGACATTTCGTTGACACTACTATTAATACTTCCGGCCGGACTCATTCCTGCAATGTGATAATAATCCATTTTATTAATAATACTATCGTTTTCCAGCTCATAGCCCAAAGCAGCATTAGAGCTTTTTTCCAATTCCGCTATCGAAACATTTGACCTGCTCATCCCCAATGGTTTGAAGAATCGTTCTTTGATATTATCTTCCCAGCTTTTTCCAGTGATACGTTCTGCAATTACACCTTGGGCTAAAAACATAAAATTGTTATAATACCATTGTTGTCGAATCCCTGTAAAAGGTTCGTGATGTGCAACACGTTGCAATAAACTATCCTTGTCATTAGTAGGAAATAAATACCAGGAAAAATCATGGCGAGGCAGTCCGGTTCTATGGCACATCAAATCCTTGATAATGATATTATTATCCATGTCATCATTATAGAATTTTAATTCCGGCACATACTTTATAGGGCTATCATCAAATGATAATTTGTCTTCGTTTCGTAGCTGGCCAAGGATAGACGAGGTAAAGGCTTTTGAACTGGAACCGATCGCAAATAAGGTATTGGCATCAGCAGGAATTTTGTTTTCATAATCCCGATAACCAAAGCCTTTTGCATAAATTATCTTATCGCCTTCAACAATAGCTACGGCAAATCCTGCAGCTTTAGTAGCCTCCAAGATTTCGTTTAATTCTTTGTCGAGCCCTTTGAGTCGTTTGTCATTTTGGGCAAATACTGCTGTCGCCAAAATAATGGCAATCAGGATAAATATTGTTTTTTTCATAATTAATTTCATTATTATACTTCGAACGGCTTGAAAAAGTGATTATGTTAAATTTTGAAAACTCGTGATTCAAGCCTTCTCAGTATGACAAATAATTGAAACTCAATCTTTTGTCATACGGAGAGCGGCTACAAATCTTCATCTGTAAATCTCAATTTATATCCAAATAATAAAGGGCTTCAAGAAATTTTCCAGAAGCAGTTTTTTCTTCCTTATTTGCGTTTAATTCCTTAAAAACACCAGCCACTTTAATTTTCTTTTCAGGAAGTTTTTCTGAACTTTTTAAATGGGCAATTAGAAAAGTGTCAGAAGATTCTTCCTCTTTTAATTCATAAACATCATATAGATCGATTAATGGAATGAACATAAATGTAGTTACATCATTTGTTACCATAGGCATCATAATAAATCCATTAAAATCCGGATTAGATTTCGTTAAGGTAGGAATTCCCCTTAGCATTGCACTCGAAGAAATAAGGCCTCTTTCCTTAGCCTCAGATAGCAAAAGTTCATGGGGTTTGTATTTCTGATAGGCCGATTGCAGGCTACCTTCTAATTTTGAAATTATTGCTTCTTTCTCTTTTTTATTCAATTTTGAAATTGATAATTCAAGGAAAAGCACCATTTGCTGCTTATCAATAAATACTCCGCCAACTTTCCCTAATTCCCCTTTAGTTATTTCTCCATCATCTGCTTTGGTAAGAAAATTATAAAATCTTCCTCCATTGTCTAAAGAAAGAGTGGCTTCATTAATATTTAGGTAAGGTTCAATTTTTTTCATTTATCATTTTTAGTCTGTGCTTAGAGACAGGACTCAAATAAATACGCCTGCATAAATACGGGTGACAAATATATACAATCAGGGGGAGATTTCGTGATCTTACCTAGCGGTCTAAAGTCAGTTTTCGACAAGACCATTAGTCTTTTATACCAAGCTCACTTTTTCTAAGTGAATCTTAGGCGTTTAGGCTTCGATCCGAAAATTGATAGTTTTTTAAAAGGGATACCAATGAAAAATAACTTCCTAATAAGTAGTAGTCATATTACTATCCACACAAATGATAAAATCCGCAATGTGGCGATTTTCTTTCAATAATTTATTTACATTTTCCTGGGATACGGTGGAAATGGTAGCGTAATTCAAATGGCTGTTTTCCCTTTTCAGGTACCACAAAATCCCTTCGTAGTTATTGGAGTGGTAAGCACCGTTATAATGAAGGAATAAATTTCCATTTTTATAATTCTTTAGGATAAACGATGCCATTGTAGCATCTTTCGTAGCCTGAGCCATTACCAATTCAGGTGTTCCATGATCCCCCATCATGGTGAGTATATTTTTGTAGGTTGGCAATTCACTGTCAAAAGGTATCGGCAAAGGAGCAATCCATTCTTTTTCCTCTTTCGATAAGCTATCCAATATCTCGAATCCCTTTTTAAAAACTAAACTGGCATACCTTCTTGGAATATTAGTAGCTATAAATGGAAGATTTTTTTCCTTTGCAAAATCAACTAGAGGAGCATAATCTGTTTCAAAATTTGGCCATAGCCTTGCCAAAGAATCTAATTGTTCCTTATTAATATTTCCTTCCAAATAACTATTCAATTCTTTTTGATTGTCCGTTTCTAACATTTCTGCCCCCAAAGTAAGTGGTCTCTTATCATTAATATCCACGGTAAGTTCATATTGCAACCAATGAGAAATCGGATTGTTATGTATTTCGCCAAATAAAATAATATCCTTCACCGCCAGGGTTTTCAACATCTTTTTATACGAGACTTTTTTTCCATTGGCACTATAAATCACATAAGGCACTTTTTGGCTAAAAGCAGTATTTGCGATTAGCAGGAGGATTAGAGTTATTAACTTGTTTTTCATTTTACTAATTTTCAGCGGTACGTATTTTTCTATTGAGCTACAAGTTAGTCCTTATTCTCCGCTAAATACAATTGATTCTAAATACTTTTATGTTTAAAATGCTACAGGTAAAGGGAATTTACCAGTTGAATGGTTCATTCCGTAATCTCCCAAACCCAATTCCCTTCCGCATCAAAATAACCGATTTTATCTCCCTGCTCGACGCGGAAGATTCCGTCACCGGCATAGCTGATATATTCGTAATTGGGTTGGACGATAAGTTCGCCACTGAGATTACTAAGACCTGAAAATTGTTGGATACGGACACGGGCATAGCCGTCTTTGAAATTTTCAATCTTATCGTATTTAGGCGGGATAAGTTCAATGCCTTTTTGATTGATAATGCCCCATTGGTTGTTTGAAGTAGATTGAACCACCGCGACGCCATGCTGGAAAGCCCCTGCTTTTTGGTACATGCCGCTATGCACATTATTGCTTTGAGCAGTGATATAGTAGAAGTTATAAGAACTGTCTCTCACGAGGCCGCGGCCGTCGCTAAATTGATAGAGCCGATTCAGGCTGGGTTCGATAATATAGTTACCATTCAGATCGATCAGACCTCCTTTTCGGTAACCTTTATATACGACAGCTTTACCTTCTTCAAAATCCAGACACTTAGTATATTCAAGATGTACGACTTCTTCTCCTTCCATATTGATATAGCCACATAAACCTTTCCGTTGGACAACGGCCCGTTTTTCCCTAAAATCGGAAACCCTGGAATAAATAGCAGAGATAACAAGATTACCCTGGGTATTGATAAAGCCATAGCCGTCTTTATGTTTTACCGCTGCAAGGCCTTCGCTAAAAGGGCGGATTTGTTTATACCGACGATTGGTGATCAAATTACCGGATCTGTCGATGATGCCGTATCGAATCCGGGATTGTCCAAATTGTACCATAGCCAATCCGTTTTCATCAAATTCCTCGATATAATCATATTTGGGCTTTACGGCATAATTTCCGGACAAGTCGATCAGGCCATATTTACCTTTCTCTACTATCCTGGCTAAGCCTTGCTGAAAATCAAAAGCTTTGGTAAATCGGGGCGGGATGATTTCTTCATTTTCCGCATTGATATAACAAGCTCCTTTTGAGGTATAAGCCCAGGCCAGGCCATCCTTAAAATTACCTAAGCGGGTATATTGAAAATCTATAACAATCTCTCCCAGTTTGTCAATGACTCCCCATTTATTGGAAAGCTTGACGACCGTCAGACTATTATTAAAATTCTTTACACTTTGAAAACGACAGGGAATCACTTCTATTCCATTTTGATCCACGAAACCCCAGAGGCCATTTCGTTTGACCGCCAGTCTTCTTTCATTAAAGGCGCCGATCTTATCATATTTGAGATTGACAGTCACCTGCCCGAGGGTATCGATCAATCCATATTTTTGCTGGTTATTATAAACCCGCAGTATTTTGTTGTTTGTTTTTTCTAAAAAATGAACCCCGTCATAGATCGTCGGGAGCACTATCTTATCGGTTTTATCTACAGCGCCCCACTTTCGTTCATTTTCCACAATCCCTACATCATTGATGAAATTTCTGGCGAAAGAAAACTGCGGTTGCACCACTACATTTCCGACCGTATCCAAATAGCCCCAGATACATTGTTCACAGGTCAAATATGCTTCATTTTGAAACTTCTCATCATACAGAGTATAATCCATCATCACCTTGGGAGCCATCAACCTATTGAGGTAGGGAGTCAATAAGCCCAGCCCGTACTGGCCACTATTCAGGCTACCCGAAAGTGTTCCTTTGATACTTATCCGGGCTACCCCTTCCTGAAAATCACCGATGTAAGCGTAATCTCTTTTGATCATCAATCCCACTGTCTCACCACTCATCAAACCATGTTTACCATTGGTAAAAATGACCCTCGCTACTTTGTAATCATTATAAAAATCCTCCACCCTGATATCCAGTAGTTCGAGATCAGATACCAATAAGCCAACTTCATTATTCACAATACCATAAACCATCTCAAAGCGAAAAGTCGTCCTTTCAAAAACGCCACGGGACATCTTTTCGAGACCAACAATAGTAAAGCCATATTCCCGCTCTACTTTAATGGTATGAAAGGAAGGTTTGATTTTGATAGAACCGTCTTCGGTTTTTCTCAAACCCCATTTGTCTTCTTTGGAAGAGTAAAACCATTCGAAATAATCAAGGGAATAATTACTTTCCTGGGATTGGTTGCGGAAGGGCATTATCCGGGTATTTTTCTTTTTACCGATGGTGATGGTATAATGTTTTTTGAAATTACTTTCATCCTGACTGAGGCCCTCCACATCAAAGTAGTAAACACTCAAAGCTTCTCCTTTAAAGGCTTTGGCCTGATCGTCAGCCATATCTATCCGGTCAAATTTGACAGGAATCGCCAATACCCCTTTATAATTAAGTACGCCAAACTGATTGGCAATTTTCACCAGGCAATCTTTATTTTTCAGTGGCGCTATAAAGTCGTAGTCAAAAGGAATCACCAGTTTATCCCCTGCTTCGACAACTCCCCATTTATTTTGTAACTGCACCCGAAATTGATTTTCAGCAAAAGCCTGGACTTCATCATAACGTACAGCGAGTACTTCGTTGCCTTCCTGATCCAGTAAGCCCAGTTGTCGATTTTTTTTACACAAAAGATATTGTGTAGAAAACGGGTAAAAATCATCATACTTCGCCTTACTGATTAGCTTTTCTACTTTGATAGAATAGAGGTCTTTTTTATTGGTATCGACCAATACCAGGAAATTGGCACTGACCGTATTAAAGCGATCATAATTGGGTGGGATTACCGCTTTCCCCAGTTGGTTAACGGCGCCCCATTTGTTCTCTTTTTGATAGAAAAAAAGTTGGTCGTTATATACTTCAATTTTATCAGCGACAGGTTTAAGGATTGTTTTACCGGCAAGGGTCATTATGCCTACACCGGCACCCATCTGGGTTTGAAAATATCCGTTCTCCATCAGGCGGATGCCATCATACTGAGGATCACAGATGCCTTCTCCTTTATAGTTTACAATTCCCCATTTCCCCTTTTGCATATAAGCCAAAAAACCGCCTTTCCAAACCCGGATACGTTCGTAACCATTTCCCAGGACAACTTTCCCGTTTATATTGATGACTTTCCAGGCCTCATTTTTCATGACCGCAATCAAGGTAGAGTCCAATACTTTGATATCATCGTATTCCGGTAAGATGATCTCCAATCCTTGCTTATTCAGCATGCCGACATTTCCATCGCGTTGCATGACAGCGTAGCCAAATTCTTTGAATTCTCCAATGGCATCATAGACCGGGTTAATGATAACTGCTCCGTCGCCATCAATAAGCCCCCATTTTTTATCGACTCTTATTGGAAAACTTTCCTGAGCCAGCATGCCCAGCGACATAGCCAAAAGAAAAGAAATTAATAAACTTTTTCGCATATACTGGTAGTATTAAATATTGTTCAAAAAATAAAATCCTCATTTAGATTTTTGGAATGTCGGATTTATTTTTTAAACTGTGCTAACCATACAAAATCCACGTATTCTTAACGATAACGGACAAAGGTAAAGTATATTTGGAGGTATTTAGGGGCTAATAATGAAAAATTCCTTGTTTCATACATTTAATAATGGGGAGATAGTATAAAAGTAACAATTTATATTGAAAATATTCCTATTTGAATTATATCCTTTCTGTTCTTCTTAAGAATTCCAAATAATTAGTTATTTTAGAGGAAAAATTTTTCAGGTCTGCCACCAAGCTCATTAATAATAGCTTCGATAACCAGAAATTGCAAAATCGTTTTTATTAAATTGGGGGCAGGACTAATCAAACAAAACGACATATTATGAACAAACTTTACGTTGCTAGCTATTTGCTTTTACTATCCATTTTCAGCCTTTCCCACAGTGAGGCACAAAGTATAGATTGTACTTACCCGATTATCTTTATTCATGGCTTTACCGGAAGTCAGGAATCTTTCGACGGGGTATATACCGATCCTAATTTTGTAGCCTGCTATGGAGATTTGACGGACACCTATCATGCGGTGTTGAATGCGACCAGTTCGTCCAATATCTGGGGCGCTGATGGCCTGCAGGGCACGAGCGATGATGATGTGTTATTGTCTTTTAATAATGAAACGAATGACCTGGCTCCCGGTTGTGTATATACCATTAACTTCAACAACTACTGGAACGAGGATGAGGCTAATCCGGAGATTGATATCAATGGCTGTAGTTCTCCCGGTGCGTTCGAATCCGATAGTAACGAGAGTGCCATCTTGAAAGGTGGCTATGCCCTGGGAGATATGATCCAAAAGGTGCTGGTTGCCAATCCCGGTAAAGAGAAAGTAATCCTGGTCGGACATTCTATGGGAGGTCTTACTTCCCGTGAATACCTACAGCGAACTGTAAACAACAATAATAGCAGCGCTGCGAGATGGTGGGTTGATCCAGGGTCTACGGATGGCCATAAAGTGATCAAACTGGCTACTACCTCCACGCCTCACCTGGGCAGTAATTTCTTTGGCAACCCCTGGCCTTTTACCGATCCGGATGCTGCTGAAACCAGGGACGGCTTACCGGATATCTCTTCGGAAGCCACCCGGGATTTAAGGTATAGTTATTCCCTTGGCTGTGGTTTTCTGGGTTTGGAATCTTGTCCCGGAGCTTATCTTTTCGGAGGTGAGGAGGATGATATCTGGGGCTACTGGAATGAGGATGTAGATTGTGACGGCGATGAAAGTTCAATCATCGTCGGTATAAACGAGGCAGGCTTTCCCGACGAGTGGGATGGTACTAAGGATAATTGGTCCATGCCCCTTCCCATGAACCTCCGGTATACCTGGCTCACTAATGATATATTGCTGGATTCCGGTGACGGTGTGGTCGCATGGGACCGGCAATGGTTGTATACGGGGAGTACGCCCGAACCTTCGGATGGTACTGCGTATCGCCTGACCGATACTATTTTGACAGATTACTCGCACCTGAATGCCAACAGTGATGCGAATGTTGTTATTCGTGGATTGGATGAAGGCGATTACCCGCTCTTTGCCTGGCAAGTGCAACTGGACAACCTGATGGGTGGCCTTGTGCAAGTCCGGTCGGCTGATGCGCCTGAAGGAAATAATAATACTGATCCTGATTGGTTTATGATCGATATTCCTGTTGGTACTACCGGGAATTTAAGAATCACCTTCAACCCTCATCCGTCTTTGTCGGGTCAGATAGATTATTTTAATAACAGCCCGGGAGATTATGAAGCCATGACTGCCAATGGCGATCATCAAAGCATTTTTACTGCTGGGAATCCAACCATCGTATTGACCATTCCCGAGGTAGAATATACCCCTGGCGGTACGCAGTATTTCCGGGTGATGCATAATAATGTCGGGTATGCGGATTGGCATTTGCATTATGATTTTGAGTTGACGATTGATGCTCCCCTACCCGTTGAGTTTGTATCCTTTACCGGTCAAAAAATGGACGACCAGGTCGAATTAAATTGGACTACGAGCTCCGAGTATAATAGCCATCGCTTTGAAATCATGCGCGCTTTTAATGGTCTCGATTTTGAAACCATCGGTGAGATCGATGCTGCAGGATTTTCTGACCGGGAACTTCAATATAGTTTTTTTGATTCCACGCCTTTAGCTGGAAATAATTATTATCGGCTTCGACAAATTGATGCTGACGGTAAAGTTTGTTATAGCAATATCGTCATTCTGTATTTCGAGCAGGAGGTATTGAACTTGTATAAAATTTATCCAAATCCAACACGTAATAGGGTCACCGTAGATTATTTTACCTATTCTGATGAAACTACTTTTTTTAATGTTTATAATATGGTTGGGCAGTTGATTCGATCCGAGCAATTTGATGTTGCGCAGGGGAATAATTCTACCAGTATTCATATCGGTGATTTGTTGAATGGAGTTTATTTGTTGGAAATTCGTCAGGGGAAGATTGGGCAACGGGTGAGGATTGCGAAGCAGTAGGATGGGTGGACGGAGACAAACCTCGTAGGTTTTTACTAAAATTGACGAAAAAATTAATCCATTCGTACTGATTAAAAGAGAAACCTACTAGGTTTTAGCCATGCGGAAGCATTCCCAAAAAATCGAAAGCGAAAATATTTATATCACCACCGGACTATTTGACATATTGAAAAAGTATTGAATATTTAACATTGGAATTCAAATCATGAACTTTATTGGAGAGTTATTAGCCCAGATTTTTGTAGATATTATCTTTAATGGATTAATAAGAGGAATCTACCGATTGATCAAAAATGGGTATGGTTGGATTAAAAGAAAAATATGGGCATTCTCAGATATGCGATAAACAACTTGACATTCGAACTTTACCAGCTAGGCAAATAAATTTGCCTGTTACATACCAAATAGCAATGTACACGCCCCACCTGGAATTATATCGCAGTTCATTTGTAAGGTAAGCCCAGGATATTTATGCGCGTTACAAACTGAGTCAGCATAAAACCGCGTAGGCTTTTAAAAATGTCATTCAATAATTGGAGCATAGAACCGACGAAAATTCACATAAGATCGCAGAAGCGATGAAGCGAATGGAGAAATAACTATATTTGCCAGGGATGAGTATATGGCGATTACCATAGAGGATGAGTATATGAGGGTTGAAAAACCCAAAGGAGTTTGTATCTTCATTCGTTCATTTATTTAATTCGTTCATTCTAATAACAGTATTATGTCTGAAAATCTAAACTGGAACTTCGAAGAATTCACTTCTTACCTACTCCTGTATGCCTCCAACGCTGATTTGGAAATTACCGCTGATGAGGAAGCCCTGATTCATAAAAGAATCTCGGAATCACAATACAAATCGATCAGGGCTGAGTTTGATAAGGCTAGTGATTACGAACGTATCCAGCACATCCTTTCCTATAAAGGGTTGTATTTTCCGACGGAGGATCGCGCTAGGGAATTAATGGATCTTGTCATCTCGCTTTTTAAAGTGGATGGTCATTTTTCCAGTTTAGAAGCGAATAGTTTCCGGCTTTTGAAGCGGTTGATTTAAACCCAGAGGTGAGGAGTGAAAAAATGAGGGGTGAGGGGGTGAGGTCAGAGGTGAGGGGTGAGTAGTGAGAGGTGAGGGACTCTTCCGATGTAGGGTTGCTACTTCTTTTAAAAAATCCTTAAACAAAGTCATTGGTTTGTATTTTAACAATCTTAACGGAACTTCTTACGTTTAATTTCCGAGTACCATTAAGTACCGTTTAAACAATACTAAATAGTCGGAATGAAAAGGATTGTTATATTTTTCGCCCTGTGTATGCTCTTTGGAAATACGCTTTCAAAAGCTGCAAATCCCGGGATTGACTCCACTTTCGAAGTGATCAAAACCTACGAGGATACTTTAGGTTACCTATCCTATCTCATTGTAAACGATTCGATTGAAGAAGATCGATTCATTGCTGTAAAAAAGTTTATCCCTACGCTGGTCAAAGCCTTAAAGATAAAAAACTCCTTTGATTATCCTTTTGACCGCTTGACCTCCATTTCGATCCAATACCCTGCAGATAGTACTTTTAGGATTTTCACCTGGCAGCTTTATGTCGACGAAAATGATTATCGCTATTACGGCGCTATCCAGATGAACAGTGGAGACTTGAAACTAATCCCTTTGTTTGACCGATCCGTAGAAGTAGAAGACATTGAAAATCAGCTACTTACGCCAGATAAATGGTATGGGGCGCTGTACTATAATGTAAAAGAATTTGATACCAGCGAAGGCAAAAAGTATTTACTCTTCGGTTATGATGGCTATAGCTTTTTTACGAAAAGAAAAGTCGTAGATGTGCTCCATTTCAATAATGGAAAAGCATCCTTTGGTGC
>JBLHJZ010000029.1:0-15333 GCA_047619515.1 Saprospiraceae bacterium
TCCCTATCCTCTCTATCTCTATCTTCTCTATCTTTATCTTCTTCTTTTGATTGGATATCTGCGGATAAATCTATCTGCTCTTCTTCTTTGCTATCTTCAGGCTCAATAACATCATCATCATCATCATCATCATTTTCATTTTCAGGCTCAACATCTTCCCTAGTAATGAATAAACCTTTAGAAGGCTCCTCATTGACCGATACTTTTTTCCGTGGGCGACGTTTTTTATCAGCATTTGATTGCTCCTCTTCGTCACTTAAAGTCTGTTTTGACATCTTTTTATCTTTTTTTTCGGAAGTGCTGGCCTCGGTAGAGGTCTTGGGGAGAGGAGAGGCTTCGGAGTTTTTTTTATTTTCGATTTTTGTATCCTTGCTTAAAGCCTGGTGGTCAAGGATTTTATAAATGAGTTCTTGCTTATTCAGTTTTTTATATCCATCTAAGCTCAGTTTTTCGGCCATATCTCTCAATTCTGGCACTAACATGTCATTTAACTGAAGTATATCTAGCATATTGTCTGTTTATTTACTTTTGGACCCTGTCCGGGTTGGTTATTTAAGTTATTTGTTAATAGTTGAAATTTTGCCAAAGGAAAAAATGGAACTATTTAATTTGAATCTGAGTTAGACCCTGTCTAAAAGACAATAATAAAATCGTAAGAAACAATGATATTAAAGCTAATTGTGGGAACTTAGATAGATTTGAAAAGTAAACACTCATCTTAGCAGCCTTATTTTCTGAAAGTAAAAAGGAGTGTTTTAATTTCTGATTTGGCAAAAATACATATTATTTTTAAATTCAAATAGTATCTTTGCAAAAATTTAACGAAATCTTTAAGAGAATGTTCTTGTCTTAGCAAAATTAATTTCGGTAAGCTTTTCTAACAACATATATTATACCAAATTTATTATATATTTTATGCTACAAGTAAGTTTTATTAACGCCAATAGAGATCGTGTGATCGAAGGATTAAGAATTCGAAATTTCTCAGACGACGATTTGACGATCATTGATGAGGTCATTGCATTGGATAATACCCGAAAGTCTACTCAATCCGAATTAGATGACCTATTAGCTCAAAACAACCAGCTTTCAAAAAACATAGGCGATCTTTTTAAAGAAGGAAAAAGAGAAGCTGCTGAAGGAATGAAAGCACAAGTGGCTGATTTGAAAGAAGATACAAAGAGGCTTCAGGGTCAATTGAATACGACAAAAGATAAGTTGGATTATCTTTTATTGAAAATTCCTAATATCCCTCACCCCTCTGTACCGGTGGGAAATAGTGATGCGGATAACGAAGTGCGTCAGGATTGGCCGGGCAAACTTCCTGATCTTGGAGAGACAGCCTTGCCGCATTGGGATCTCGCTAAAAAGTATAACCTTATCGATTTTGAATTGGGTGTAAAAATCACCGGTTCTGGCTTTCCCTTGTTTAGAGGAAAAGGGGCAAAATTACAAAGAGCCCTAATCAATTTCTTTTTGGACGAAGCGCATGAAGCTGGATATGAAGAAATTGTTCCACCTTTATTAGTAAATGAGGCTTCGGCGAGGGGTACCGGACAATTACCGGACAAAGATGGTCAGATGTATTATGCTGAAAAGGATGATTTATACCTGATTCCTACTGCAGAGGTGCCTGTAACCAATATGCTCCGCGACGTCATTTTAGAAGAGTCTGATTTGCCGGTCAAACTTACCGGCTATACACCTTGTTTCAGAAGAGAAGCGGGGGCCTATGGTAAAGATGTTCGTGGCTTGAATCGGGTACACCAGTTTGATAAAATAGAGATCGTTCAGGCTGCACATCCGGATCACTCTTATGAAGTATTGGAAAATATGCTCCGTCATGTCGAAGGCTTATTGAATAAACTAGAACTACCTTACCGTATCTTAAGACTATGTGGTGGTGATCTGACCTCCTCTTCTGCCTTGACATTTGATTTTGAAGTATATAGTGCAGCACAAAAGAGGTGGCTTGAAGTAAGTTCTGTATCTAATTTTGAAACGTACCAAAGTAATCGTTTAAAACTACGATATCGGGATGAGAACCGTAAACTCCAGTTGGCACACACCTTAAATGGTAGCGCATTGGCGCTGGCTAGAATTGTTGCTGCTTTGTTGGAAAATAACCAAACCCCGGATGGAATTGTTATACCTGTCGCGTTAAGACCTTATACCCGATTTGATATAATAAACTGATTCCAGTGGTGAGAGGGGAGGAGTGAGGGGTGAGTGGCTATACTCCTCCTCATCTCTCACTCCTCGCCCCTGAAAAAAGTGACTCAAGTAGTTTGTTTTGGTCTTAATAAATGATTCAAAAACACTAAAAAATAACTGCTATGTTTAGTTCAGGTTATATCATGTATTACGTATTAGCCGGTATCCTTTCTCTTATAGGATTTCTGGTAAGCAATCGACTTAAAAGTAAATTTAAGCATTACGGCCAGATTGGTCTTCAAAATGGGATGACCGGTAAGGAGGTGGCGGAGGCTATGCTTCGTCATTATAATATACATGACGTAAAAGTGGTAGCGACAAAAGGCATGCTTACCGATCATTATAATCCTTTAACCAAAACAGTTGCATTGAGTGAGCCGGTATATGGATCGCGGAGTATATCTGCAGCAGCAGTAGCAGCCCACGAATGCGGGCATGCAGTGCAGCATGACACCGCTTATAGTATGTTAAAAATGCGTTCGATTCTTGTACCGGTTGTGAATTATGCTTCCATGGCTCAGCAATGGTTGTTAATGCTGGCACTTGGTGCCTTTGGATTTGGTGGCGGGCCAACTTTATTGTTCATTACGATCATCGCTTTTGCTATAACTACATTATTTAGTTTCATTACGCTTCCGGTAGAGTTTGACGCTAGCAATAGAGCGTTGGCTTGGCTAGACGAAAATAGAATACTTACAGAGATGGAGCATGAAGGGGCAAAAGATGCTTTGTGGTGGGCTGCGATGACTTATGTATCTGCGGCATTATCAGCATTGGTCATTTTACTCTTTCTTGTGTTGCGATATGCAAGCAGTGACTAACTTTTGCGATTATAATGTTTTACGTGAAAATGCAGAAATACAAGGTGTGCCTACTTTTTTTTGTAAAACAGCTTATTAATTTTTCTCTCTTATAAGAGATTAGGAGACAGTAATATAGAGATATAAAAAAGATAAAACTAAAATTATTATAATTCATAAATCCGTATAAATGTGTACATTGTGGGCTTAACTTATCGGGAGCGTTAAAATAGTAAAAATCAAATTAAAATTTTGAATTCGGGACAATTTGAGTATTTTAGCTCGCCAATAATATTGATTCACTCTTTCACCATTTTTCATGCCTGATATTAATAAGCGGCGGTTTATATTTATTGACTTTGAGAATTTAAAAAAGGTCAAGTTCAAAAAACTCGAAAAAGTTTGCGACCGGGTTTTTATATTCATAGATGCCAAAGAAAAAAATATTCCCTTTGTACTCGTTCAACCAATCCAACGTTTAGGAAGAGCCGTAAAATGGATTCCTATAGATAAACCGATGAATGGCGACCTCGATTTTCATATTGCATTTTTGCTTGGAAAATTTCATCAAAAAATTAATAAGCAAACAGAATTTGCCATCCTTTCTGATAATAATTCTTTCGATTCCCTGGTTAGTTTTGTAAATGCACAGGGTAGAAGTTGCCTGCGAGTCAGAAGTAAGTCGGTAAGTAATGTCAAGCAGGAACCTATTGTGGAAACCAAAAAGGAAGAATCCGGAAAACAAGCGGAGGACAAGGATCAACAGCCTTTATTGATGGATGCGATGCTTAATAATGGAATCATTGAAAGCACTGCTGATAATACTGTTCAACGTCTGAAACGAACAGGAAACCGACCTGTTGA
Organism: Saprospiraceae bacterium; assembly: GCA_047619515.1. Classification (GTDB taxonomy): domain Bacteria; phylum Bacteroidota; class Bacteroidia; order Chitinophagales; family Saprospiraceae; genus JAHDHW01. Next base: position 3,879 of record JBLHJZ010000029.1, read on the forward strand.
GATTTCTATGTTACGTAGTTATATCCTTTTACATAATCAAGAACTCACCAAACGAGGAAATGTTGACCAAATCATTGAGCAAATGGAGGTCAATAAAAATATTGCCATTCGAAAAGGAGAGGTCACTTATCATTTTTAATACTTTCGAAAAATCCTGTTTTCTTGCCTCAATGAAAAAAAATTGATCTGGCGCTTCATTTTTACTTCATTTTCATTACTTTAGCTCGGAAAATACGTATTAAATATTGTTTAGAAAATAAAACCCTCTTTTGGAATGTCGGATTCTTGCCTGCACAGTACGTGTCCGTAGGGACTGGCAAGCAGGTATTTTTTAAACGGTACTAAGTATTGTTAAGCACAGTAAATTTTCGTTTTGCTTTTGTATGATAGCTCCACGAAAATATTTTTTTAAGTAACTTTTATACCATGATTGAAGAAATCAATGAATATTTTAAAGAAGCCATAAATCATATGGATGAAGCTATGCATCATTTGAATGAGGAGTTGTTAAAAATCAGAACAGGTAAAGCTTCACCCGCTATGTTAAAAGGAATTCTTGTAGATTATTATGACAATCCGACACCTTTAGCCCAGGTTGCAAATCTAGGTACAGCTGATGCCAAGACCCTGACTATACAGCCCTGGGAGAAGAAAATGATTGCTCCGATCGAAAGAGCAATTTTTGCTGCAAATCTTGGATTGACTCCTCAAAATGACGGAGAACTTATCAGGATCAATATCCCGCCCTTGACGGAAGACCGGCGTAAGGAAATGGTAAAAGTAGCTAAAGCAGTAGGAGAAGATGCTAAAGTAAGCCTTAGAAGTACACGCCATAAACTAATGGATTTTATTAAAAAAGCCGTAAAAGACGGGTTTCCTGAAGACGGAGGAAAACGCAAAGAAGATGAGATTCAAAAATTGATGGATAAGTACGGCGCAGAAGTAGACAGTACTGTTAAATCAAAAGAAACAGATATCATGACGGTTTAGATCAAGCCATCAAGTGGTCAAGCTGCCAAGGTCGGTGGATTCTTGACCGCTTGACTACTTATTTACTTGTTTTCTTTTTCCAGATTATACACTTCCACTTTATCGGCTTTTCTGACAAATAAGCGATCTTTTTGAATGAATACCTCTTCCTCTTTTTTCAGTTCCACAGGTAAGCTAAGTTCTTTTTGATGGAAGGTTTGTAAGTGGTAAGAAAATACCTCTTTCCCTTTTTTATAGATTATCTGGTTGTCGAATACCTGAAAATGGTCAATGCCTTTTAGTCTTAAGACACTCTCATACTGTCCAAATATATTAAAAACCAATATGCCGAAATCCGGATCATTCAGGTAGACACTATTTTCTCTTTCAATCAAAAAATTGGGTCTGGGGCTATAATTTAACTGCAAGCTGAGATCAATGCTTTCTCGAAATACGGAACCGCTCCGGTTTATTTTTTTTAACTTGAAAGCTACCTCGTCATAGAGCCAAATATTATTATCATTGGAAGAACCGATTGCATTGACCCGGATCAAACCCAGATTGGATAGATTAAACTCTCCGGTTTTACTCATCGTCCGATCTAGTGTGGTCACAGAGAGAAAATCGGAATAATAGAGTAAGATATTAAACGGGTTTGTTGCATCAATATTCGAAAGTCCTTCGAGGAAGTTATTATTATATTTAAAAACTTCTTTCCCATTTGCATCGTATTTGATGACTTCATTACTTTTTGTGACGATATAAAGCTGGTTGAGTTTATCTGTAGTGAAATATTTGGATTGAACGGCGATGGAAAATAAAGGAGGATAGGAGAGGGCTGCTTGACGAAGCGTTGAATCGGGAGCAGGTGGTAGAGGCAAGTCGGGAGATGGAGTCGTAATGATAGAAGTTTTAGGCGCACAACCGACAAGGCAAAAATAAATAAACCCATATGTAAGCAGCTTTAGCATTTCTTATGATTTTTTCAAAAATGTGATAAATGCTCCCCGGATTTCAATGCTATTATCATTATCGCTTGATAGCCCTTGCCTCTTCATTCTCAAAAAACCGGATTTCCAAATCCGTCCCATCAAAGACGGCATAGGAGTTGAAATTCATCCACTCGCCTAGATTAATATAACGACTAGATCCATTTTTTAGCATAAAATCAAGCGGAAGGTGGCGGTGACCAAAAATAAAAAAGTCGGCATATTGTTCTTTTACTTTTTTATTGGCATAAGTGAGTAGCCATTCGTTCTCCTCTCCTTTATAAGTATCTACCTGAGCATTGACCCCTCGGCTTTTACCTGACCAGAAATTTGCGAGCCAAATTCCAAAATTGGGATGTAACCTGGCAAAAAGAAATTGGCAAATCTTGTTAGCGAATATTTTTTTAAGCAATTTATAACCAGCATCTCCCGGGCCGAGCCCATCTCCGTGACCGATGAAAAAAGTTTTCCCATTGATTTCCCGAAGGATTGGTTGCCGATAGGTCGGGATGCCGAGCTCCTCCTCAAAATATTTAAACACCCACATATCGTGATTGCCGGTAAAAAAATAGATCGGAATACCAGCATCTCTCAAGGCTGCGAGTTTTCCTAAAATCCGGACATACCCCTTAGGGACGACCTTCGAATATTCAAACCAGAAATCAAAAACATCACCCACCAGATAAATAGCTGCTGCATCGTTCCGGATCATTTCCAACCAACGGACGATCTGATATTCCCGCTCTATACTGGTATATTTTGCATCAATCCCGAGATGGAAATCTGAAGCGAAATAGGTTTTTTTTATCATTAAAGTTGAATTCGTTTTACCCGAAATGCTATACTCTTTCCATTACCGTTCCACAGTTGTCACAAGTGCGCAGTTCTTCGGAATTCATAAAATTATTCATGACTGGAGGGAGTTGGTTTACAATATCCGTCATTTCGAAACTGGCTTCGTGAAGTTTGTTATTGCAGTTTTCACAAAACCACATCAGTTGATCTTTTTCCGCCTCTCGTCTAGTTCGCTCAATGACAAGGCCAATCGTATTGGCTGGACGTTGAGGAGAATGCGGAATACGGGGAGGTAATAAAAACATATCGCCTTCTTTGATTTGTATATCCTCCGGGGTTCCGTCCGGGTTGATTATTTTCAAAGTGATATCCCCCTCGATCTGATAGAAAAGCTCTTCGCCATCTTCAAAGTGATAATCTTTTCTTCCGTTTGGACCACCAACGATCATAACGATAAAGTCATCATTTTCGAGATAGACTTGCTTATTGCCAATGGGCGGTTTAAGTAAATCCCGGTGATCGTCAATCCATTTTTGGAGGTTAAAAGGTTTTGCGATGGCCATATTCTGATTGTTTTTTTTAGTTAAAGTTATTTTGTCTTAAATTTAGTAATTATTTGCTAAAAGTAGCTAAGTGCCCGGACAATTTTATTAGTAATAAAACCTGCTAGGTTTAGTTGAATTAAAGTACTGATAATTAAACGCTTATACTCATATAAAACACTGAAATCTAGTAGGTTTATCTATACTTAATTCTTAACGCCCGATAACAAAAACTCCTTACGAATGGATTTGAATATTAAAAACAAAAACGCCCTTGTTTGTGGAAGTAGCCGGGGTATCGGCAAAGCAGCAGCTATCGAGATTGCGAAACTTGGTGCTAATGTGACTTTGGTGGCAAGGAGTGCAGAAAAACTTTTGGAAGTCAAAAACCAATTGGATATATCACAGGGACAAGCGCACGATTATCTGGTGATTGATTTTACAGATAGTACAGCATTGAAAAAGAAGATGTATACACTGGTAGCCACCAAAGCCATTCATATCTTAATCAATAATACCGGAGGCCCTCCGGGAGGCGCTATTATTGACGCTGCACCAGAAGAATTTAGCCAGGCTTTTCACAATCATATTATCTGCAACCAGATTTTAGTACAAACAGTACTCAAAGGAATGAAGGAGAATCACTATGGACGGATCATTAATATTGTATCTACCTCCGTTAGAGAACCCTTGGCTGGCCTGGGGGTTTCCAATACCATACGGGCTGCTGTTGGAAACTGGGCTAAAACTATGGCTAATGAGTTAGGCGAATTTGGGATTACAGTCAATAATGTTTTACCGGGATTTACAGATACGGAAAGGCTCAGAGAAATCATGCAGCAACGAGCAAAGAACTGGGGGAAGCGCGAGGAGGAGGTTTTGCAAATTATGAAAAACCAGGTGCCATTAAAGCGATTTGCTGATCCTTCGGAAATCGGAAATGCAGTAGCTTTTCTGAGCACGCCAGCAGCTTCCTATATTACGGGCACTAATCTGACGGTGGATGGAGGTAGGACACAGAGTTATTGATTCACTCAAGGTTTGAACTACCTTGGCAGGGCTTGTGTAAAAAGTATTTTTCCGATAGGATGTACAAGATTTTCATGGCTATAAAAAACTCATTAATTTATCCTTTCTATACCTGATACAAAGTGGTACCACGAAAAACTGGCATGTACCATTTGGGAATATTTTCGTTCACTTTGGTCTGGATATACTGATTCGAAAATGATTTGGAATTCCAAATCATTTCGATGTCAGTATACTATGCAATGCCCCGGGTAAACTTGAAAGAGAAAACTTTGGCAGCTTATTCACCTTTCTTTTGATCGATCTCTTTTTGGTTTCCTTTTTTAAGGTAGACCCAATTTAGTATAGGATATATCAGGAAACTTAGAATTGCGCCTGTAATTGCTACCAGTAAACTTCGAATGGCTGTTGTTATTGTATCTTTGTATTGAATGAAGCTTATAATTGTTTTTCCTGCAAATAATCCTGCGATGATCCAAAGAATCCAAGTACCTAATTGACTTACTTTTAAATGCAGGTCTAGAAAACTTAAATTTAGTTCTAGAAGTCCAGAGTCCCAATATGTATAGAAAAGCCAGCATATCCCACCTATTACAAGCAAGCCAAATACAACAGCAAAAGCCATCAGCCAGGTACTTAGATAAAAAGACTTGAATAAAAGTCCCTCACCGACAGATAAAATCTTTTTGAGCCAAACACTTTTTTCAGAAGATTCTGCTAATTCTTTAATGGATTCAAAATTCCACGCGGTTTTTTTTATTACAGGGTCTTCTTTAGGAAGAAATTCAGCAGTTGTTTCCAGATGTTCATATTCGGTCATCATATAACCGGAATACATCAAAGCATAGGCTTCGGCATCATTAAAAGCATCAAGGTCTGTCCGGACTGAAGCTAGCAGCGCTTGGACATCTTTGCGGATATGATATTTTGTAAGCACTCCTTTTTCATAAAAAGCCGCTGCCGTATCAGAGGCATCATGTGGGTCTTCACAATGAATCCAGTCGAGCGGTTTATCTACCAGGCCTTTTCGTAAGTGAACAAACATCGGCTTCTTGATCAGTGAGGATTTAGAGCGGGATTTAAGATCAAGGAACTGGCATTCTCTGACTCTTTCCATCACTACGCTATTCATACGTGATAAAATACTCAGGGGATTTTTACCTAAATCATCTGCGGCGATCAGCTGACCACTCGAATCACTCACAAAAAAAATTTGACATTCTTGTTCGGTCAATCCTACAATACCCTGGTTATCATGGACACCACCATCTACGAGGGCTACTCTTTGGTCAGGATAGAGATTATCCAGGGTCAGAGGAGGAAACAAGCCCGGTACACCGGATGAAGCAGCTACTGCTTCTGAAAGTCCCATATTTTTATATTTGCCGGGGGCTTCCCAATAATACATCCGCCGCAGGCGTAACTTAGCATCCACTTCTTTAACAATGTTTCCGGGAGGTTCTCCCATCCAGGAAGCGGTAAATTGCCAATTGTGGCCTGTGTTCAAAGCGGTTGCATTGAGGATAAGATTTGGTATTTTGTTCTTACGTTCCCAATTATCGCGCGTTGGGTTGAAGTCACCAATAGGATAACCTTTTGGGAAGATAAATAAGTCCTGCATTCTAATTGATCCTTTCCAACCATTTTTTATACCACGGGCACTTCTTTTTTGCAAAATTTGATCGAATAGGTCTTTATAAAAATAGGTTTCATATAATTTAGCCAGACGGTTCGTACGGGAATAGCTTTTACTAAAAGCCATACGGATATTATCAATCGGATTAAGGAATAAGCGGCCTCGTATATTAGATTTTACGGCCTTTAAAAATTCCTCTTCTATCTGCCGGACTAATTGGATATAGTCCTCCCGTACGATTTCTTCATCTTTTTTTTCTTCATATAAAAGAATCAACTTTAGGTAATAATAAGCGCCTATTATCGATCCGCCGGAGACACAGGATATTACTTCAACATGTTTGAGCAGGTCAAATTCAGCCATTTTAGCCAATACACCGATATGATAAAATGCGGCTCTGAAACCTCCTCCAGAGAGCGCCAGGCCTACTTTACCGGAAAGGGCCTTTTCAACGGCTTCGGTATTCACTTTGAGTACTTTTTCTAAAAAACGGTGGAGACCGGATGTGATATCATATCCGGTCTCTTCTGCGTACGCTTTTGTGCCTTTATTATAATCAGCGCTGTAAATTTTCAGTTTGTTTTCACAACTATTTACAGTTAAAAGGATTTGGCCGAGTTGAACCAACTGGTTTTTTGTGGATTCAAGTTCCCAATTATCGGGGTTCGTTTGAAGGGCAAGCTTCCAATATTCTTCTGCTTTTTCAAAATTGTAGGTTCCAACACAAGCCTCTACCAGCGTAGTGTAAACCCAGTAATTTTTATAGTCGCCATTATTTTCTAAGGCTAATTTTTCGGAAAGAATAGTTTTGATGTCCGTTCTGATTTTCTTAGCTTCCTCGAAGTTTGATGAAATTTCTTCGATTTCAGCCTCATCTCCAAGTTTCCAGGCTTCATCAGTTTGCAGACTACCGATGAGGTCATATATATAGGCGGCATTAATTCCAGTATAGCCTTTGTCTGTATCTTCTAGGTCGTCCTCAATCTGTTTTAACCAAATTTTATGACCTCGCAAATAGTAGTACTTCGATTTTTTTAAATTATCAAATTGACTGTCAAATTGCCATTTACGTTTATAAATAGCGCCGAGTAAACCCAGTGTTTCTGTGTTTTTAGTTTTATTTAAATCTTCCCCTTCAGCTAATATACTTAAGGCCATACTAAACTTTTCCTCAGAAGGTAAGTCAGGGTCTTTATAGGTACAAATGGCTTCCTGTTGGTATAGCTTCAGGCTACCCGGTTGCTTTTTTCGTAATATATATAAGATCTTACGAGCCAGGCCGAATCTGCTATATTTCTTGAGGTTTTTATAGAGCGATTCTAAATCCCTGTTCTCGGCATGTACTCCTCTTAAAATGTCCTTGGCAAGTTGGATGTTTTTATTGCGGATATCTTTTTCTTTTGACCGGTCTGTAGGAGTAATGGGAAGGTCATTAGAATTATCTTTATACTTGTTTTCTAATTTGTCTGGCATTTTTGAAGGGTTTGGTTTTTCAAAGATAGTAAATTTGAAAGATAAAAATTATAATTTAGCGGAATTGATTAGGACTGTATTGTTCTTTAATTTCTGAAAATTTAGCACGCAGGCTTTATTCGGTACTTCGACTTCGCGGAGCATAAGCATTCGGTATTCGTCGTTTGGTATTTGGTGCTGCACAGGCGCAAAAAAAATAATTAGAAACTTTTATAATTTAGTAACATGAAAATATTAAATCAAATCTTTACCGTTTTTTTATTGCTGAGTATCCTCTCTTGTGGTGGAGAGACGGCTGAGCATAAAATTTTACACCAGGCGTCCGAAGTACATCAGGAAGCTTTGAAAGTAAAAAAGGAATTGGAACCGAATCTGGAACAGCTCCGGCAATTGAGTAATGGGATACAGATTCAAGGACGAGCCTTGACTTCAGAAGAGATAAGCTTTACCAATGCCGTGGCTCTGGTAGAAAGCCGCTTGAATTATTGGGAAGAGAATCATGTGGATGTTCCTGGTTTTGAAGAGGATGGACATGATCACAGTGGACATGATCATGATCATGCGCCCTCATTTCAATTCCCTGCGAGCGATATGTTGATTATCCAAAAAGAATTCAGAGACTCGATCGTTAGGATCAAAGAGAAGGTTGGAACATTGCTGTTGAAGGCACCCCAATAAAAAAACGGGATGATGATTCTTTTACCATCAGCCCGTTTATTACACTCGGGAATTTAAAGTTTTTATCTTTTCACTTTGAATGCTGTGCGCTGCATCCTGGTGTCTATTGGTAATGGGTGTGCGTTGTGAATGAGCTGTCGTAGTAAGTGCAAAAACAAAAAATCCTATGATTAAGTATTGTTCAAAAAATGCTTTTGTTTAGGTATACTGACGCAAAAGTGTAATAATTGAGTATTATAAAATACTTTTGGTCAGTATATACCGATACGAAAAAGGATTTTTCTAAACCCGTATCGTCGTCGGTATATTTGCTAGCTTTGACGTTAATGTTACTTTTGCGTTTAATGCTACTTCGCATTTTATACTTTCTTTAACATAAGCGGGAATATCATGAAAAAAATAGAACACATCGGGATCGCAGTAAAAAACCTTGGGGAGAGTAACCTTCTTTTCGAAAAGCTGTTGGGGAAGGCGCATTATAAGATTGAAGAAGTTGTCTCCGAGCATGTTATGACCTCATTTTTTAAAACAGGGACTAATAAGATAGAACTATTGGAGGCCACTGATCCGGAAAGCCCGATAGCAAAATTTATTGAAAAACGAGGAGAAGGGATTCACCATATTGCTTTTGAAGTAGAAGATATTCACGAAGAAATGGAACGCCTGAAAAAAGAAGGATTTCGACTATTAAGTAATACCCCTAAACGTGGAGCAGACAATAAACTTGTTTGTTTTGTGCACCCCAAAAGTGCTAATGGCGTGTTGGTCGAGCTTTGTCAGCATATTATTGAATGAGGCCTATTCATTTTTTATACTACCAATATGTCTGTCTTGAGTCAAAGCGTTATTTTAGTAGTGTCCTCTTATACAAATTGTGTTATTTATTCGTTAAAATCAAAATAGTCATCAATGCGTTATTTAGCCATTTTTATATTGCTACTCGTTTTTTCCTGTGCCCGAAAAGTAGAAACCATAGAAACTAAAAATGAATTTGGTTATACCATAAAGTACAGTAGAAATAAGACTGATTTCGCAAAGCAGGGTATCTATACGGCCTTTTACCCTACCGGTAAAAAATATGAAGAAGCCAATTATATAAATGATACGTTACATGGTGAACGAAAGCTGTATTTCGAAAGCGGTGAGCTGGAAGTTGTAGAGAATTATGATATGGGAAATTTTATATCTCCTTATAAACGCTTTTTCGAAAATGGGAAAGTACAGCAAGAAGGAAGTTATGAAAACAACATAGCTAGCGGGGAATGGAAGAAGTATTATCAAAATGGCCAACTGGAGGAAATGGTTATGCTAAAGGATAATGAGGAAAATGGCCCGTTTCAGGAATATTATGAAAACGGGAACCTAAAAACAGAAGGAACTTACAAGGGTTTCGATGAAGATTTGAGCAGGCCAAGAGAACACGGTCTTCTAAAACTATATAACGAAGAAGGTACTTTAATTAAAAAAATGAATTGTACGCTAGGCATCTGTAGAACCATATGGACTCTTGAAGGAGGTGATGTAAAGCAGGATTAGCACTATTAAAAAGCAAATAATGAATAAATATATACTAGCGGTTCTTTTTTCTTTTTTTTCAGGAATTTTATTAGCCCAGCCGATCGGAGGAGAAAATGTATACGAATTTTTGACATTCTCCCCTTCTGCGAGGATCACCGCTTTAGGAGGAAATCTTATCTCCGTTTCTGATGATGATGTCGTGCTTGCTGCGCTGAATCCAGCCACCCTGAATATCGGCATGCATAATCAAATGTCTTTCAATCACAATTTCTATGTGGCAGGTATCAGTACCGGTTATGTAGCCTATGGTTTTCATGCTGAAAAATTGGCCACCACATTTCATGGGGGATTACAATATATGAGCTATGGTACTTTTGATGCTGCGGATGAATTCGGTCAAATTACCGGAACTTTCAAAGCCTCAGAGTATGCCTTTTCAGTCGGCGCCGCTCATCAACTCTATGAAAAATTAACGGTCGGCGCTAATCTGAAATTGATCACCTCCCAACTCGAAGATTATAATTCTTTTGGAGCGGTAGCAGACCTCGGCGCTTATTACCAGGATACCTCCGGGTTATTTTCTATGGGATTGGTTTTAAAAAACGTAGGTGCCCAGATTACTACTTATAATGATGATCGGGAACCCGTACCTTTTGATATGCAATTGGGTATTTCCCGCCGGCTGGAACACCTCCCGTTTCGGGTGTCCATGACCTATCACCACCTCCACCAATGGAACATCCTCTACGATGATCCTAATGCCGAACAATCTTCCATATTTCTCGGAGAGTTTCAACCACAAACCGAAAATCGCTTTAGTACATTTGCAGATAATCTTTTCCGGCATATGATTTTTAGTGGGGAATTTTTATTAGGTAAAAAAGAAAACCTACGTATCCGGGTAGCTTACAGTCATTTTCAAAGACAAGAATTGAACGTCGAAAATTTTCGTAGCCTTTCAGGATTTTCAATGGGTCTGGGTATAAAAGTAAATCGCTTTAGGGTAGAATTTGGCAAGGCTTTTAATCATTTGGCTGGAGGGATGAGCCATTTAAGTATTTCTACTAATCTTAAGGAGTTTAGGCGGTAATCCACCTACTCGATATTTAAACGTTGACAAAGCACTAGAATAATTGTCATTTCGACTTCTGTCGGAACTGATTTCTAAGCGGAAGGTAAGGGGATCCCAGCCTGCCGACTGGCTGGGATCCCTTACGTCGTTTCACCGACTTCAAGTTTTTCAAGAACCATAAGCACGCCAGCCTTGCGACCTTCCTTTTTGGAGACACTAATCAGTCTCGAACTGAGCTATCCAGCTTGACAAGCTGACGGCCACACCAAGCAGCCCCATAGACCAATTTATAAGATTTAATTTCTCACATAGTCTCTTTTAGAAACCGCATACCTCCTGTCAAAACATTTATCTTTTTCGTTATAAAATTCTTTTACGGGAGTCAAAAATTTTTCTAAAATTTTTATAGATTTTAAATTCGCAATGTTTACATCCGCGGTCATTTTATAAGAGCACAATTCATCAAATCCAAAACCAATTAATCCTTTAGCTATTTCAGTTCCATATCCTTTTCCCCAATGTTTTTCCATCAAGCGATAAGCTATTTCATCATCATGCTCATTGTTTTTCAAGAGTCCGCATAAGCCGATGAATCCATTATTCCCTTTTTTAGTTAAAGCCCAAATATTTCGAAGTCTTGGGTTTTCTCTTTCGATTAATTCTTTAAATTTTAAATCACTTTCACTTTGAGTCATTACTTTTACAGGGATTGGATTCATTACATTTGGATTGCTCATCATCTCAAAAAATAAAT
>JBLHJZ010000030.1:0-15148 GCA_047619515.1 Saprospiraceae bacterium
TGAACAGCGTACAGTTTCAGAATTGGAAGCAATGGAAGAAGAAGAAATCAGACAGTCCAGACTGGAAAATGCTTTTGCACAATTGAGTGATCTTTGTCGGCAAATGCTAAAGTTGTACTCGGAAGGGGTGAAGGCTGAAGTCATCCGGGCTCAGCTAAAAATGGAAAATATCAATACGCTTTATCGCAGGAAAAATGCCTGTACGGAGCGGTGGAGAACTATTTATAATCAGGAGTGAGGAGTGAATTAGTGAGGGGTGAGCGTCTTCGACCTCAGTCTTCACCAGATCACCACTCACCTCTAAATCTAGAAATATGGAACAAGATTACAAATTAATTGAAGATTATATAGCCGGCAGTTTGCCGGAAAGCCAGCGAGCGGAGTTTGAATTGAGGCTGGGAAAAGATGCGGCTTTTGCAGAGGCTTTTCAATTGCAAAAAAGTATGAATGCTTTTTTGGTGAAGGAAAATAAAAAGGGAACGTTGATTTCTCAATTAGAGGAACTGGGTGAAAAGCATTTTAATTCTCCTCCCCAAGCCAGAATAGTTCCTTTCTATCGTCGGAAAATCTTTGCAGGACTGGCAATAGCGGCTTCCATTGCAATATTAGTTTTTGCTATAAACAGCCTTTTCCAAAAACCTTTGTATAACCAATATGCAATGCACCAAGCGATCAATCTGGTGGAAAAAGGAGATAGCGATCAACTAGCGGTGACTGCTCAAAATCAATTTAACGACAAAGATTATACAAATGCTTTCCAAAGTCTGACGAAATATCTTCTCGAATCTCCTGAGGATACCAAAGCTATGCTAGCCAAAGGGATTTGCGCGCTCGAACTTGATAAAACAGCCGAGGCGATTTCTATTTTCAATCAAATACATTTGGGTGATTCCGCTTTAAAAAATAATGGCACCTGGTATCTTGCCCTCTCCTATCTCAAGCAAAATAATCTTGAAAAAACAAAGGAGTATTTAAAGTTGATTCCAAAATCTGATCAGTTTTTGAGTACTAAGGCGAATGCCTTGCTGGGGAAGATGGAAGAATGAGGAATGAGAAATGGAGCGTACTTACTCCTTTGAAAACCCGGCACATGATTTTCCTAAAAAGATTATCTATCAGTTCCTTTCAACCACGCAATTTTTTGTTCAGGTGCTTGGAGAAAAGGACAAAGGTTTTTCTTTTAAAATGGATAAAGTGATGAATTGAGGGACAAGGTTTAGATTAAGTGTCCGATCGCCTCTAATTTCAGCCAAAAACTGAGGTCAAATTAATTTTAGCTAAAATATGCTAAGAATCCAAAAATACATTACCTTTGCACCCGCGTTAAAAACCCGTCGTCTCTTAAAGAGATTAATCGGGCATGGTTAAACCAAATAAATTTTAACTTAAATGTCAGTAAAAATTAGATTACAAAGAAGAGGACGTCGAAAACAACCCTTCTATCATATCGTCATAGCGGATGCAAGAGCGCCCCGTGATGGTAAATTCATCGAAAAAATCGGTACTTATAACCCGATGACTGTTCCTGCAACGATCGACCTGGATCGTGATCGGGCTTTTGAATGGCTGGAAAAAGGTGCCCAACCAACGGACACTACTCGTTCTATCTTACGTTTTAAAGGTGTCTTGTATAAAAAACACTTGTTGCGTGGCGTTAACAAAGGAGCAATGACTCCCGAAGAAGCAGAAGTAAAATATCAGGCTTGGATTGCTGAGAAAGACGCAAAAGTTGAAGTCCGAAGAATACAGGCTGCCGAAGAAAAAGTGGAATGGCACAAGAAAATTTCCGGTGTTGCCAAAAAAGTTAGCTCTCCATTAGCTGGTCCATCAGATGATGATCACAAACCAGCTGTCGTAGAGAAAAAATCTTTTGCTGACTCTGTAGAGCAAACTACTGTTGAATCTATATCTACTGCTGCGGCTCCTGAAGCACCAGTTGTTGCCGAGGAAGCACCAGTTGTTGCTGAAGAAGCACCAGTTGCAGAAGCAGAAACTCCGGTTGTGGAAGCAGCTGCAGAAGAAGCGCCAGCTGAGAATCCTCCTGCTGAAGAGCCAGAAACTCCTGCTGAAGAGGAAAGCAAAGATTAGTATTTCTAAAAATATAGCTTTAAAAAGCCTGTCCCTCTCGGCTTCGCTCGAGATGACAGGCTTTTTTTATGATACAATTTGGAGAATAGTAAAGAATGAAAAAATGGGTAATCTATCCTTGCCTTTCTTCCTTCTTTTCCCCTGTCCCACCATTTCTATCATTATTATTTCAATTCTTATCTTTTTTACGTATATTCGCATCGCGTTCATCCGCTTTCATAAAAAACAAAACGAAAAAACGAAAAAAAATAACCTGGTAGGGCTTAAATGCGCTGCCGGGTTTCTATTTAAATATACCAATTATTTTCAATATTTAACACATGAAAGAACTAGAAAAAATCTATATCGATCAACTCAATACAATCGCTGAGGAAATCCAAAATTCCGAGGAATTGAAAATTTACCTTGAAGAAGAAGAAGACGAGCAATACCAGGCAATCCGGACAGCATTTGAATCTAAAATCACCAGTCTTTATACGGAAGTAGCAGAGACTAAGCCGCTTCAGGTTCTTGCTTTTGAAAATTACCTGATTGACGAGCGCTTTGAAGGTTTGTTCCTTCCAAGAATTCTGGGATTTGCGGTCATAAGAGGAGTAATCAATAGCAGTTATAAATTTATCCGGCCACAAGATCACTTCAAAAATATCTTATTGGCAATTTGTAATTCTTCCAACTTTGATCTAATCAAAAAGAGAATTGGTCAAACGATACAGATTGGATTTGGGTTAAGTAGTGATATCTGGATAACTAACCTTATCAATTCGGTGGCCAATAAGCGAATCCGATATTTTTTACAAAGCCAAAAATTGCCAAAATTTCGTGATCAACGAGATCGTGCCATTGGTTATGCCCGATACCTCAATCAATTCCGGACTGAAAATTTTATGAGTACGGAATTCCCAACAGATATAACAGGGCTGAAAACCTTATTCCCTTCTGTCAAATCATTTTTAAAATACCGAATCCTTCATTCTACTGACAATGCAAGTTTTCTCGGCGAGATTAAAGCTTTTTTAGATAATGATTTATTTAAAGGTCATCCCGAATATATTCAATTACTTGCCCTATATGGACACTTCTTTGATTTGAAGGAAGCAGAGCAGAAGCATCTAAAAGCAGCTTTTAACGCCGCCCGGAAGAGTGTACCTGATTTTGCGGATCAATGGTGGGATTTACTGATCGAGCTTCGATTGGAGAAAATCGATATTAACCCCGATGCGGATAAAAGAATTTCCGCACTCCTTGATGATTCAGTGGATGATAAGTTGGCCAGTTACTACAAATTGACCGATGAAATTCATACTAAAGGATATTTACATGAAGATAGTACAGAATCGGCAAAAGTATTCTATGCGCAGAATCCTGGAATGTCACCTATCAACAAATGTCTGAGATCGACAATTTTTGCCTACTTCAGACGATTCATCAGCAACATTAAAGAATCTGACTATAATGAATATTTTGAGCTTTCTAAAATATTCCCGGTTTACATAGACATATTCGCCAACCAAAAGTTCAACCAAAGTATCAAAGAACTTTGCATGGTTTATATCAAAAAACTACTAAAAAAATACGTCGACAAAAGAGGAAAAGACTACCAGGATATCAAGAAATTTGTCCAGGTCAACTTCCTTGAACTCGGATTCATGAAAAATAAAGAACTCGTCGAGTTGTTTAAATCTCGTCGCAAGAAAAAGGAAGCTTAATCCAGCGGTGATGGGTGATTTGGTGAGGAGTGAATCCTTATCAAATCACCTCTTACTCCTTGTTATTTATACCTACCCTACCAAATTAATCAAGCATCTACAAGCTGGTACATTATTTTTTCATAAAAAAACTAATCAGAAGGTTATCCAATATAAAGCCAATTCAAAAAGTTTTATATTAGCCTCGGGAATTACCCCGAGGCAATTCCTAATTCCTAATTCCTAATTCCCTCAAATGCCAAGACTTATTATCATTTCCAACCGCCTTCCCGTCACCATCGACAAAAAAGAGGGCGAACTTGTTTATTTTCCCAGTTCAGGTGGACTGGCTACTGGTCTCAACTCTTTGGAAACAGATATGGAAAGAATTTGGATCGGTTGGCCAGGGCTGGAAATAACGGATGAAAAGCAACAACAAAAAGTCACTGCTGATCTCAGTAATGATGGATTAGTCCCTGTATTTTTGACACTGGAAGAAATCGAATTATACTACGAAGGCTTTAGCAATGAAACTATCTGGCCGCATTTTCATTATTTTACACAATACACCACTTATAAAGATGAATACTGGGCAGCTTATCAGGAGGTCAACCAAAAATTTGCAAACGTTGTCAATGAAAATATCCGGGAAGATGATTTCGTATGGGTACATGACTATCAGTTGATGCTCTTACCTGCGATGATCAGAAAAGCATTCCCAACGATCTCCATAGGTTATTTTCTGCATATTCCTTTTCCCTCTTACGAAATATTCAGGATACTGCCCTGGCGGGAGGAATTACTCAAAGGTTTATTAGGTGCCGACCAGATTGGCTTTCATACTTTCGATTACATGCGGCATTTCCTGAGTGCAGCTTATCGAATCAGCGGTTATGAACATAATTTTGGAAAACTAACGATCGGTAACAGAGTTGTAAATGTCGATGTATTTCCGATGGGTATAGATTATGATAAGTATGCTCATCCCGAAAAGGAAGTAGATGCAGAAAACATGAGCAAACAAATCGAGCGCTTACTATCCAAAAACCGGAAGCTAATTCTCTCTATTGACCGCCTTGATTATTCGAAAGGTATTCCCGAGCGAATAAAAACTTTTGAAAAATTTATTAGAAACAATCCGCAATACCACGGAAAAGTAACCTTGATACTCATCGTCGTACCTTCCCGGACACATGTGGGGCAGTACCAGGATTTAAAAAGTGAAATAGATACTTTAGTTGGCCGGATAGACGGACAATACCGAACCTTTGGCTGGTCACCTATTCAATATTTTTATCGATCACTTCCTTTCGGAGAACTATGTGCCTTATACCAGGCTGCTGATATTGCTATGATTACGCCTTTGCGGGATGGAATGAACCTGGTCGCTAAAGAGTTTGTCGCCAGTAAAGAAGAAAGTAAAAAAGGGGTGCTAATTCTTAGCGAAATGGCTGGTGCTGCAAATGAACTATCTGAAGCCCTACTCGTCAACCCTCAGGATGTGAACGATATGGTGAAAGCTATTATCCAGGCCATCGAAATGCCGGAAGAAGAACAAGCTGTAAGGCTCCAAAAAATGCAGGATCGTTTAAAAATCTATACGGTAAAACATTGGGCGACTACTTTTATGAATGAACAAATGGATTTAAAAGCTTTTAAAGATTTGAGAAAAACAAATTTATTGAACAAAGAAAGACAAGATGGTCTGCTGGGTGATTATAAAAAAGCTAAGAAAAGACTGATCTTGCTGGACTATGACGGTACTTTAATGGGCTTTCAAAATGATCCTAAAAAAGTAGTGCCAGATCAAAGTTTATTAGATACACTCGAACAACTAGCAAATGAGGAAGGCAACAAAGTCGTCATCATTTCCGGGCGGGATCGCAATACCCTGGATGACTGGTTGGGTCATCTCGGCCTGGACATGGCCGCAGAACATGGCGTCTGGATCAAACGTCGCGGCGAATGGAAAATACCGGAAGTATCCAGTAGCTGGAAAAAAGATGTCCGCCATATTCTCGAAAGTCTTGTTAACCGCACACCCGGTTCTTTCATTGAAGAAAAGGACTATTCCATTGCCTGGCATTACCGGATGATCGACAAAGGTTTGGGAGAGAAAAGGGTCCGCGAATTTCGGGATGTACTAGTCTACCTTACCGCCAACTTGGATCTACAGGTGCTGGAAGGCAACAAAGTGGTCGAAATCAAAAATGCAGGGATCAACAAAGGTAAAGCCACTACTTACTGGCTGCTAAAAGATGATTATGATTTTATGATGGCAATCGGCGATGATTCTACGGATGAGGATATCTTCAAAGCATTACCGGAGAATGCTTATACGATCAAAGTAGGCCTGGATCAGACTGCTGCCAGATTTAATGTATTGGGCGTGGATAATGTACGGGAATTGCTGAGTGATATTATTGCTGAGGATTAATATTTTTTTACCACATAAATCACATAAGATTCTCAAAAACGTAGAAACGTTCTTGACATATCAAGTGGATTATAGCTAGGTGTCCAATGTGAAAAGTCTCTATGAGCTACGTGGTAAATCCCTATCCGCTGCCTCGTCGAATAATTCAAAGTAATGGTATAAGAATCAAAATATTACAAACAACCCTCCCGTATTTTAGTGTGGACAAAATCTATCACAATGATAAACGAATTTCTTGACGGACTAAAAGCATATGGAAAAGCCTTTCGGGTCATCTCCAAACTGGGATTATGGGGATATACACTCCTTCCTGCATTGCTCACTTTAGCGATAATGGTTGGTGTTGGTTTTACTGCATACGGGCTTTCTGATAATATCGGCAACTTCCTCGTCAGTTGGTGGCGATGGGATTGGGGAGCAGAAGTGGTGGCGAGTATTGGTTCCTGGGTTGGTGGTATCCTCATTGGTATTTTAGGGATACTGTCGCTAAAGTATATCGTGCTGATTCTCGTCGCTCCCTTTATGAGTATCCTTTCGGAAAAAGTAGAATCCAAACTCACTGGCGTAAAAAGCACCGCCCGTTTTACTATTCCAAAAGCCATCCAGGATATTATCCGGGGTTTTAGGATATCGCTGCGCAATATTATCCGCGAATTATTTTTCACCTTCCTATTATTGATTGCCGGCATGATTCCTCTAATTGGGTGGATTTCTCCAATATTTATATTTCTGGTACAATCCTATTATGCCGGTTTTGGCAATACGGATTACACCATGGAACGACATTTCAAAGTCCGGAAAAGTGTCCATTTTGCTCGGCAGCATAAAGGGCTAATGATCGGAAACGGGGTAGTCTTTATGGCTTTGCTGATGACTGGCGTGGGCTTTTTGATCGCACCTCCACTGGCTACGGTGGCGGCGACGCTAGAAAGTGTAGAACGGCTGGAGACTGCGGGTTGTTTGGAAGCGAAAGGTGAGGAATTTGTTTAGAGACATCGCATTAATAAGCGTCTTTATATCTATAAAATAAGCGCCTTAGTCCTAAAAATTCATCCTTATCTAAAGGTCTTTACTAATATTACACCATCTAGTAGCAGCTAATATTAAATCATAAAACCACATTTATAATGACAAGAACACTTACCTTATTACTATTATCTTTTATTGCTTATTCCGGATTTTCTCAACTCAATATGACCTATGTAGGTAATATTACCTATAATCAAAACCTCAGTGATATTTGGGGCTACGTTGCTCCGGATGATACAGAATATGGACTCGTCGGGGTTTTTAATGGTGTATCTGTCGTCAGTTTGGCTGATCCTTCTACCCCTACTGAAGCGGATTTTGTTGATGGAATTGGCTCCACCTGGAGAGATATCAAGACCTGGAATAATTTTGCTTATGTGATCAATGAGAGCGGTAACGGCCTTGCCGTTATTGACCTGAGCGGATTACCAACTTCTGTCACTTCGACTAACTGGACACCTGACATTCCCGGTTTTGGAACGCTTTCCACCTGTCATAATATTTTTATCGATGAATTCGGCTATGCTTATATCGCCGGCTGTAATCTCAATGGTGGAGGGGTGTTGATCTTAAATGTAGATACGCCAGACGGAATGCCTGAATTCGTGGCTGCAATGCCTAATGAATATTCTCATGACATTTATGTGAGAAGTAATCTTGCTTACAGCTCCGAGATCAACGCCGGACACTTTAGCATCTATGATGTAGCTGATAAGGAAAATATTCAAACGCTCGGACAGCAGAATACGCCTTTCAATTTCACACATAATGCCTGGCCTTCAGATGATGAAACGATTTTGTTCACCACTGACGAACAGGCCAATGCCCCCGTTGCTTCTTATGATATTTCTGATCCAAATAATATTCAGGAGTTGGACCAATTCAAACCTTATGAGACTTTGGGTGATGGGGTTATTCCGCATAATGTCCATGTCTGGAATGACTGGTTGATCGTCTCCTATTATACAGATGGTTGTATACTGGTAGATGGCTCTCATCCTGAGAATCTCGTGGAAGTTGGAAATTTTGATACTTTTATTCCTGCAAGTACAGGTTTTAGTGGCGCTTGGGGAGCGTACCCGTTTTTACCCTCAGGGCTTGTATTGGTTTCTGATATTGGCAATGGCATGTATGTTCTGCAACCCAATTATGTCAGAGCTTGTTGGCTCGAAGGTAATATCACCGATGCTACCAATAATAATGCAATCATTGGCGCTTCAGTGGAAATTTTAACCACCAATGTTTTCGAAACATCTGGTGCGACTGGAGGTTATAAAACAGGTTTTGCCACTGCTGGAACTTATGATATACTGATCAAAAAACCAGGCTATGAGCCTTTCAACGGCCAGGCAGTATTAGAAAATGATGTAGTGACTCTTTTGGATGCTGCATTAACGCCTTTGCCTTCTTTTTCATTATCAGGTGCGGTAACTGACGCAAATGATGGAACGGGTGTCCCCAACGCCCTCGTTAGTGTTTCAAATGAAGATTTCTCTTTTGATATCCAGGCAGATGCCAATGGAAATTTTGTCATCCCAGCTATTTTTGAAGGAGATTATAATGCTTACGCAGGCATTTGGGGTTATAAAACCAGTGAATTGACCGGCCTTACTTTAAATCAAAATAATCCTTCTTTTGCCATTGAAATCGAAGAAGGTATTGAAGATGTTTTTTCTTTGGATCTGGGATGGGAGACTTCATTTAGTGGCGTTAATGGCCCATGGGAAAGAGGAAAACCAATTGGGGTTTTTGTAGCCGGTCCGGATATTTATATAACTCCTCCGAATGATGTATCTGAAGATATTGGCAATAGCTGTTATGTCACCGGCAATACCAGCGATCTTTTTGATGGCGTATTGATTGGTGGAGATGCATCTTTAACTTCTCCTTTATTTGACCTTACCAACTATGATGAACCTTTTATGAGTTTTTCTTTCTGGTATCTAAATGTAGATCCTAATAATGGGAACGCTGGATTTAGTGACTTTTTTGTACAGCTTGATAATGGCACTGAATCCGTAATCGTTGATACGGTTAGTTTTGAGGAATTCGGAGAAATTTCCTGGGAGCTTTCTGAATTCGATATAGCAGAATACATTACACCAACAAACAGCATGACGGTTACTTTTACCGCTACTTCTCCTGTCGACTTCACCGAAATAACCGAAGCCGGAGTAGATTTCTTCCGCGTATGGGATGCAAGCCTTACAGACACAAAAGAACTGGTTGATCATAATATCCTTTTGCAAGCTTATCCAAATCCAAGTGCCGGGGATTTTGTCATCCGCTATGATCTGCAAAGTACAGACAATAACTCTAAAGCAATGATTTACAATACTTTAGGACAATTACTGGAAATAATAGCCTTGACCGATTCCAAAGGACAGCTTACTGTTGGCAGCCAATATGAACAAGGAATTTACTTTGCCCATATTAAAAGTGGAAGCGCTATTAGTAAGAGTTTGAAGCTTATAAAACAATAGTTCCAACGAAGTTGAAAAGTGATAGTTCCAACTTCGTTAGAAAGTGATAGTCAACTTCGTCGAAGAGATAGTTCTGACTTGACTTCGTCTCATCAGAAAGTGATAGTTTCGACTTCGTCGAAAAGTACGCTTGCTTCCAGTAGACTGCTAAATTGAAAAAAAATCAATAATTTTGCAATCTACTAGAAACAAGCGTACTTTCTGCGTAGCAGAACCATCACTTCGCCGAAGGCGACTATCCCTTCCTGACTTGTCAGGACTATCACTTCAAAAGCGAGCGCAGCAAGCTTTTGACTATCACTTCAAAAGCGAGCACAGCAAGCTTTTGACTATCACTCCCGACCAAAGGGAGGACTTCACTCTTTATAAAACTTAACCACTCTCTCCCCCGGCTTCACATACCCCCGGTACATCCCGTCCGTATTAAAAGGCATCGCCACATTGCCATATTTATCGACGCCAATAATACCACCGGTACCACCAGCTTCTTTTAGTTTTTTATTGATCACCACATCTGCGGCAGTTTGGAAGTCGAGGCCCCCATATTCCATCATCGCCGAAATATCATGCGCGACTACATAACGGATGAAATATTCTCCATGACCCGTCGAAGAAATCGCACAAGTATTATTATTCGCATAAATACCCGCACCGATGATCGGTGAATCCCCTACCCTGTCATAACGCTTGTTCGTCATTCCTCCGGTGGAAGTTCCTGCGGCCAGATTGCCATATCTATCCAGCGCAGCACAGCCTACTGTTCCAAATTTATTATCAATAGGATTTTCTACAACCAGCGCCCCCTGAACCTTGGCCTTCGCTTTTTGTAAAGACTCCCAGCGGCTTTGGGTATAGAAATAATCGGGATCAACGATTTCCAAACCCTGCTCTCTGGCAAATTCCTCTGCTCCTTCACGCGCCAGCATCACATGCTCGGATTTCTCCATTACTGCACGGGCTGCACGGATAGGATTTTTTATAATAGTAATTCCTGCTACCGCACCGGCGTTTTGTGTTTTACCGTCCATGAAGGAAGCGTCCAGTTCATTCTTCCCGTTATTGGCAAATACGGCGCCTTTCCCTGCATTAAAATGGGGAGAATCTTCCAGTTTCATGATGGTGGCTTCTACGGCATCCATGCTCGTTCCGCCATTTTTCAATATCGTCTCGCCCATCGTCAGGGCTTCATTCAGCGCTACCTTGATTGCTTCTTCTTTCTCCGGGCTGAGGTATTCTTTTTTGATCGTCCCTGCACCTCCGTGAATCACCAGGGTGTATTCCGGCCGTTTTGTAATTGCTGGTTCTTTTTCAGTAGCGGGTTCTACAGGCTGGTTTTTAGTATCGGGGCTACAGGAAAACACCAAAATACTACAGAGCAAAAAAGTGATTTTCTTTATCATGTTTTGTATTTTTTTTATAAAGATAAAAAAGAAAGTTCAAGTTCAAGAATCAAGCGCAATATCAAATTTGACTCAAGGTTTTATTTGTCAGTAGTTTTTAATGCCAAGACTGGAAACTGAACTAGACATTATCCGGAATGATCTTTTCCCTTCCGGTGCTATTTGAACTTGATACTTGTACTTGTACTTGTACTTGTACTTGTACTTGTACTTAAAATAGCAGGTAAAACATCTTACGATTACCATCCATGATACTAAAGCCCTTGCATTACATTAAAAAAAACAACATCTTTGGAGCCTTACATTAATGCCTTTCCTGATAAAACCACAAATTTGTAACTGTTTAATACTCAATTCGTAAATTAATCAAAATACGATTATGAAGATTTTAATTATTGGTGGTGGAAATATGGGGCTGACTTATGCCCAGAGCTTTTTGAGAGCGCATATTAGTACGCCCGAGCAATTGATGATCCTGGAAAAATCTCCTGAGAAAGCTGCTGAACTGGCTAAAAAAAATATAGGCACCGTATTCGGAAATGCAGAAGAATGCCTTGGTAAAGCTGACTTGATTATCCTGGCGGTTAAACCCCAGGATAGTGATATTTTATTTAAAAGTTTAAAACCATTTGTCGATCCGCAACAGGTATTTTTATCGATTATGGCTGGTGTAAAGATCAAAACGATCATGGAGTCCTTGGGTATAACCAAGGTCATTCGCGCTATGCCGAATTTACCAGCCCAGGTCGGAATGGGGATGACCGCTTTTACTTCCTCTGACGAAGTGACTCGTATCGAATTGGTCATGGTTCAAAATCTCGTCAATACCACCGGCAAGTCTATCTATGTTGAAAATGAAGACTTTATCGATGCGGCTACCGCTATCTCTGGAAGTGGTCCGGCCTACGTTTATTATTTCATGGATGCCATGATGCAAGCTGCGAAACAAATGGGTTTTTCCGAATCCGAATCCGAACTGCTGGTCAACCAAACCTTTCGGGGGGCAGTTGATCTTTTTAATAAAACTGATATTTCCTGCCAGGAATGGATCCAAAAAGTGTCTTCCAAAGGAGGTACTACGGAAGCTGCTATGGTTTCTTTTGTTGAAAACAAGGTACACAAAGATATTATCGAAGGTGCTTATGCTGCGTTCAACCGGGCTGTTGAATTGGGCCAGAAAGAAGTGGTGATAGTTAGGAATGAGAAATGAGGAATGAGATTAAGGAATGAGGATTTAGGAATGAGGATTTAGGATTAAGGAATGAGGATTTAGGATTTAGGAATCAGGATTTAGGATTTAGGAATTGCGCGGGTGTTAATTCTAAGTTTCTAATTCCAAATTCCTAATTCTAATTTCCTTTTCCCTACCTTTGCCCTACTTTGGTGATCTATTGGATTTTTTTTCCAAGCCATCTTAAAAGGGAATCCGGTGCAATTCCGGAGCAGTCCCCGCTGCTGTAAGTTCTTAAGGGACAGCGCATTAATAAGTGTCCAGATTAGACGAAGTTAATATCGTATTAGACGAGTCAAAAAAATAAAGAATAGTCCTTCTATGGTTTATTTTTTTGAGGAAGTATAGTGCGATAGTAACGAGTCCATATCGGACAGTTATTAGTGCTCTGTCCCTAAAACAACTTTTAATAAAAAACCACTTTTTTGATAAAAGTAATTCAAAATGGGAAGGTATTAAAAGTAGAACGAGCCAGAAGACCTGCCAAAGTGTTATCGCACTAATCTTTCGGAGGAAAAGTTGCGACAGATGAATGGGCTTTGTTTGGTATTTGGCTTTTGGTATTCGGTTTTCGTTGCCATGCTGACTCTCAAAAACTTATAGCATAAAGTCTAATTTTAGGTAGTTTTTAAAATTTATTTTAGGCATAAGCCTATTTAGATTTCTGAAATTTTGGTCAGTGTATACCCGGCCTCTTCCTAAATATCTGCCGCACTTCCAATCCCGGAAGTATAATTAACGGCAGATGAAAAAATTTAAACCATACCGCCTTTTAAGGTGGATCATACTGATCTATCCGCTGCTCCTCCAGGGACAGGCTGACACGGTATTGTATCTACAACCCATTGAAATCACTGCTCAAAAAATCCGCGAACAATCCATCGGCGGTCAATCCACCTCCTGGGAAGCTAAAACATTGAACACCACCGCAGCCGATAATATCGCTGAACTGCTGGGAAGTGAAGGGGGCGTTTTTATCAAAAGCTATGGATTGAATAGCCTGGCTACTTCTTCCATTAGGGGTGGTACTGCCGGACATACCCTGGTATTGTGGAATGGCCTGCCTATCCAAAGCCCTATGCTCGGCCTACTGGACTTGTCCCTTTTACCTTTGAGTAGTGTAGAACAGATTACTTTCCAAAAAGGAGGAAACGCCGCGCTCTGGGGAAGCGGTGCCATCGGAGGCGTCGTGGGATTGAATAACCAGGCCGATTTTTCTAATAAATTATCGCTGGGTACGCAAATAAAAATTGGCAGCTTTGGAGAATTGTCTACCCAAGTACATGTTGGATTCGGCAATCAGCGGTTTCAGAGTAGTACCAAGTTTTTCCTCCACCAGGCAGATAATGATTTCTATTATTCCACTGGCGCTGGCCTACCCAAACGGCAACAGACAAATGCCCATTTTTATCAGCAAAATATTTTACAGGATTTTTATTTTAATTTTAAAAATAATCAAAAACTCGCTATTCATTACTGGCGGCAATATGCCGATCGGGAAACCCCGCCCACGAATACACAAAACTATAGCGAGGCTCATCAGGATGATCGATCTTCCCGGCTGATCGTGGACTGGCAGGTTTTTAGAAAGAAAGCGATGATCCAGGCTAAGGCCGGTTACTTCGATGAACGACAGATTTACGCTGATGATGCGATTGGACTGGAAGCAAATAATAATTTTACTACCCTATTCGCTGAACTGGACGGGCAATGGGCCTGGCGTGATCAGCATAGGTTTTATCTTGGTGCAACGCAGTCTTATACCCAGGCAATGTCAGCCAGCTATATCAACCCACCGGAAGAATACAAGTCCGCCGTTTTTGCTTCCTATCAATTGGATCGTCCCTACTGGCAATTCCAAACCAGTATCCGGCAAACATTAGTGGATGGCCATTTTGTGCCACTCGTTCCTGTATTTGGTATAAACTACCGCTTGAATGAGATGCTCCAATTGAAAGGAAAGGTTAGTAAAAATTACCGGCTTCCGACCTTAAATGACCGTTTTTGGAACCCTGGAGGTAATGAAGACCTCCAGCCTGAAACGGGATGGAGTGAAGAAGCCACGCTGATTACCGGAATGGATCTTGGACAATCGGCTTTCGAATTTTCAGTCACCTGTTTTAACAGGAAGATTAAGGATTGGATCTTATGGAGTAGAAAGGAAAATCAATCTTTCTGGTCGGCTAATAATATTGCGGAGGTTTGGAGCAGAGGGATGGAACAACGGTTTTCCTATGTTTTCCAACAAAAAAAATTCCGTTTACAATTGAACCTTGCTTATGATTATATCCGCTCTACCAACCAGATTGCTTTATCGAGCCCAAGACTTGACAAAGGGTCACAATTGATTTATACCCCGGAGCACCAGGGATTTGCCAAGTTATCTGTTGGCTGGAAACAATGGAGCCTGTCGTATCATCATCAATTTACCGGAGCCAGCCAGGGCATCAATGACGAACTTCCTGCCTATCATTTTGCCAATGCGAGATTGCAATACACTATCGAAAGAGATAATTATAAAGGCAGTCTTTTTTTTAATATCAATAATATCTGGGATTCGGAATACCTGGTCATTGAAAGGCGACCGATGCCCGGCGTACATTTTCAGGCGGGGTTTAATTTTCTTTTTTATAAAAAAGGCGGAGGGCTAAGATAATATGAGGTTGCCTAGAAAGAACATTTTTGCCCAAAATGTCAAAATTTTATTCTGCCTCCTTTATCCTGAAGTGATTTAATATAAATAGCCACCGATAAAATCGGTGGATTAAAGATAGGCGGTCGGGAACCCGGAATGG